>CAZHWA010000046.1:0-9757 GCA_964536175.1 uncultured Terricaulis sp.
AATTTGCCGATGCGTTTCCCCTGACGGCGCAGACGGTCGAGTTTTTCTTGAAGCATTATTTGGGCCCCGACGCCGATCCGAGCGATCCGCGCATCTCGCCAGGCCGCACTGAAGACCTACGTGGCTTGGCGTCCGCACTCGTTTACACTGCTGGTTTCGATATGCTGCTCGACCAGGGCGAGGCTTACGCCAAGCGTCTGGAGGAGGCCGGCGTCAAAGTGGCCTGCAAACGGTTCGACAGTCTGCCGCATGGCTTTGTCGCGTTTCCGAGCGCTGCGCCCGCTGCTGAATCGGCGTTGCGTCAGATCGCGCGCGAAACGGCGGCGGCGCTCAAGGGCCAGCTCTAGGCCGCGTTGCTTGCAGCGGAGGCCGCCGCTGCTTGCCGCAGCTTCTTCTCCACCATGCGCTGGAGACCCTGCGCGACACGCGTCCGCTCCTCGGCCAGCGCATGCGGAAGATGCACGAGCTGGTGCAATGCAGCAACGTGGGTGCGCACGACCTCTGGATCGAGCCGGTCGGTTGCGCCTTGCGCCTGGATGTAGCGGGCCATCTGTTTTGCCCCGAGTGTGAGGCATGCGTCGCCGATCTGCTCACCGACTTCGACCAGCGCCTCGACCGCCCGGTACACTTGCCCGGCGGCAGCCGAATCTCCGGCCGCCAGATTGCGCGCCCGCACGTCGAGCGCAGCAACGCGCGCGCGCGCGAGCTCGGCTTTGAGATTGAGTTCGTCCTCGTCTTGAGAGACCTGCGCCACTGCATCCTCCAGCCGCCGTCGCGGTCCGGCATAGTCGAGGTCGGCGCGGCGCCGGCGCCGGCAGGGCCCGATATAGGTGGCCGTCACAATGAACGGTTGCGGATTGGTGACGACGCGTTTGACCCGCTGCTGCAGCGCCAGCGCCGAGATCGGCTTGCGCAGGAATCCGTCCGCCCCTGCGCGCCGGGCCTGCTCGACATCGGCCTGCCGTCCGCGCGAGGTCAAAATGAAGATCGAAAGCGCGCGGTTGGGCAATTCCTCGCTGGTGCGGATGCGACGCAGCAAAGCAAGACCGTCGCCGGAGCGCTCAAGCCATTCCATTAACAGGATATCGGGGTCGGCGCACATGAGTGCGTCCCACGCTTCCGCGGCATTCGCCGCGCCGATCGCGCGTCCGAATCCCATCATCCGCAGCAGGTCGAGCGAGATCCCCCGCTCGTAGTGGTTTTCGTCGAGCACGAGCGCAGTCAATGCGGACGGATCGAACCGATCATCCTCCATGACGCGCGCTTCTCCCAATTCCAGCGCGCCAACCTATGACCGATTGATTGAGGAGTGTTGAAAAGCGATTGGTTGACAAAATCTAAACGCCAGCCTCACGCGCCTTCCTCGATTTCGCCAAGCAGCGTGATCTTCTGCCAGATCTTCCGCGCCAGTCCGGTGGTGAGGTTCTCGATCTCGGTAACGGCCTCCATGACGACTGGATCGCGCATGCGTTCGCCGAACAGCGCCGCCAGTTTTCCGATCAGCGCCAGCATCTCGGCGCAATAGTCCAGGTAACGGGTCAGTTCGAACTTGGTCATGGAGCGTGGCGGGGCGCGTTCGCGCACAAGGGCAACCGGATCCTTGGTCAATTGATGCATGTCGATGACATGCGCCATGGAGCGAAGCGTATGCAACGCATCGAGCGCCCGGCGGCGCTTGATGCGTTCTTCCAGCGTCATCAGAAACCACAATGCGCCGCCAAACAGGATAAGCAGGTTCACCGCCGCCTCAAGGCTGCCCAGCAATCCGACATTGGCTTCGACGTCCTCAAGATGAAGAAGCTTGGCGGCGGCGACCTGCGCGGCGACGCCCAACACGACCAGAACGCCGACCGCAAAGCGCAGGGGCCAATTCCGCTCCGACAGCGCGGCGGCCTCGGTCGCAGACGCTTCTGCCGTTGCAACGAGCTCGGCGCACAATCGCCCGAGTCCCGATGCCGGAAAGCGCTGCTCGATGCGGCCACTGAGGCGCCGCAAGGTCTCGATGATCCGGGTGGGATCGAGGCTTTGGTACATCCAGCCGCGTTGCTAGCGCGGCGCTGCGTCGCCGTCGAGTGGCCTTACGGCGGCGCAAGGTTGCGCGCGTGCTGTGCGGTGCGTTCGTTAAAGGCCTGTCCAAACGCCCTGCCGCGCACCACCGTGACGGTGTCGGCGGCGTAGCGCCGCCCGTTCGGTGCGGTCTGGCAAGCAATCGCGACATCGAGCGTCTCGACGCGCACCAGCGGCATGGGACTGAAGGGTTGCGGCGCGTAAATGCGAATGCGCGCGATGTCCGGGCTTGCCTTGAGCAGCGTCAGTTCGCCCCGCAGCCGGTCTGCAAAGCGACGCGCCTGCTGGCCCCGCACGCTCTCGGCACTGGGCTGGAAGGCGTAAACGGCGCTTGTCTCGTCTTCACGCACCAGCGACACGGCGTCGACGCGGCCGAGACCCTCGCTGGCGCACCAGGAGACGCCTTCCATCTGTTCAGCAAGGCGGTCGAACGCGCGCCGCTCATCGTTCGTCAACTCGTCGCGGCGCGGCTGCACCAGACGCAGCCGCGGCGTGGCGTGTGGCTCGAAGCGGGCGCTCCAGGTTTGTTTTGGTGTCTCCAGGTTGAGGTCGAAGGCGTAATCGGTCTTCGCCGCCTGCGTTGCCGCGACGGCGGCGCTCAACAGAGCTCGGGCGCCGCTCTGCGCAGCGGCAGCGGCCGCGAACATGCAAACTGCCGCAACGGATACGGTGCGGACGATGCGGAACATGCCTCAAACCCTTATGTGCAGGCGGCTCATTGGCTAAGGTTCTATGGCATGGACGCCGGCAATGCATCCCTTCCGCAGCCTTTTGCAGACTGGTTCGCCGCGCGCGGTTGGCGCCCACGCGGCCATCAGCTCGATCTCGTGCGTCGCTCGCAGGCCGGCTTGTCCACATTGCTCATCGCGCCGACGGGGGCGGGCAAGACACTGGCGGGCTTTCTGCCGAGCCTGATTGAGCTTGCATCTACGGCGCAAGGTGGACCGCGGCGGCCGCATCGCTTGCACACACTCTATATCTCGCCGCTAAAGGCTCTGACTGCCGACATCGCGCGCAATCTCGAAGCTCCGCTGCGCGAGATGAATCTGAGCCTTCGCATCGAAACGCGTACCGGAGACACGCCGCCACACAAGCGCCAGCGCCAACGTGCGCACCCCCCGGACATGTTGCTGACGACGCCGGAACAGCTTTGCTTGCTGATCGCATCTGAACACGCTCGCGTCTTCTTCGAGGACTTGCAGGCCGTCATCGTCGATGAAGTTCATGCGCTGGCGCCAACGAAGCGCGGCGACCTCCTGGCGTTAGCGCTGGCGCGCCTCGCACGCTGGTCTCCAGCGCACCGACGCATCGGTCTCAGCGCGACGGTGGCCGATCAGGCAGCGCTGGCGAAGTGGTTGGTGGGAAACGAAGGGGGGATGGGGCGAAACGTGTCCGATCTCATTGTCCTCGCGCCGCCCGGCGCTCAACCCGTCGTCGATGTTCTCGACTCAAACGCGCGCATTCCGTGGGCCGGGCACACGGGTCGGCACGCCATCCCGGAAGTCTACGACGCCATCAAGCGCGCAAAGCTGGCGCTCGTGTTCGTCAACACCCGTGCGCAAGCCGAAATGACTTTTCAAGAGCTCTGGCGCGCCAACGATGACGGGTTGCCGATTGCTCTGCACCACGGTTCGCTCGATGTCGCCCAGCGGCGCAAGGTCGAAGCAGCCATGGCGCGCGGCGGACTGCGTGCCGTAGTCTGCACCTCGACCCTCGATCTCGGCATTGACTGGGGCGACGTCGATCTTGTGATCCAGATCGGTGCGCCAAAAGGCTGCGCGCGTCTGGTGCAGCGTATTGGACGAGCCAATCACCGCCTCGATGAACCTTCGCGCGCCATACTGGCGCCAAGCAATCGCTTCGAGGTGCTGGAGTGTCGTGCGGCGCAGGAAGCGGTCGCTCAGGGCGCCCTCGATGGCGATGAGCAGAGAGTGGGTGCGCTCGATTGCTTGGCGCAGCACATCATGGGCTGCGCTTGCGGCGAGCCGTTCGATGCGGATGAGCTCTACGATGAAGCGATCGCCACCGCGCCGTACGCCGATCTGCCCCGTGCGCAGTTCGATCGGGTGCTCGATCTTGTCGCGACGGGCGGATATGCGCTGCGCCGCTATGAACGCTATCGCCGCATTGTGCAGGATCCGCACACCGGCCGCTGGCGTGCGCGCAACGCGGCGATTGCGCAGCGTCACCGTATGAATGTCGGCGCAATCGTCGAGTCGGAGATGCTAAGCGTGCGCCTGGCGCATCGGCCCTTGGAGCGTCGGCGTCTCGCCGAGGGGGACACCGGAGGTCCAAGGGCGCCCCTCGTCGCCGGGCGCCGCCTCGGACAGATCGAGGAATGGTTCATCGAGGGCTTGGCGCCCGGCGACACATTCATGTTCGCAGGCGAGATTGTGCGCCTGATCGGCGTACAGGAGGCCGATGCTCTGGTCGTGCGCGCCAGCGATCTGAACGAGCCAAAAATTCCATCCTATGCCGGCGGCAAGTTTCCGCTGTCGACCTTCCTCGCCGAGCGGGTGCGCGAGATGCTGTACGACCCAACACGACAGCAACATCTGCCGGACCAGGTGCGCGAATGGATCAGGCTGCAGAGGCGCAGGTCGACCGTGCCTGCGCCGGACGAGATTCTGGTGGAAACGTTTCCGCGTGGCGCGCGGCATTATCTCGTCTGCTATCCATTTGAGGGCCGGCTGGCGCACCAGACACTGGGGATGTTGTTGACGCGGCGGCTCGAACGTTGGGGCAAACGGCCGCTAGGCTTCCTCGCCAGCGAGTATGCCGTTGCGGTGTGGGGGCTGGAGCCGATGGGCGATGTCGATCTCGCTCAGCTGTTCGAGGAGGATATGCTCGGCGACGATCTGGAGAGCTGGCTGGCCGAGTCCACCTTGATGAAAGCCACATTTGCCAAATGCGCGGTGATTGCTGGCATGATCGAACGGAACGCGCCCGGCGCAGCCAGGAAAACCGGTCGGCAGGTGACGTTCTCGGCCGATCTCATCTACGATGTGCTGCGTCAGTACGAGCCCGACCATATCCTCATGCAAGCGGCGTTCGCGGATGCTGGCGAGGGTTATCTGAATCTGAAACGGCTCGCAGCCTTGCTGCGCCGGACGAAAGGGCGGATCGTTCACGAGGATCTGTCGTTCGTCTCTCCCTTTGCAGCGCCGGTGATGTTGGAGTTAGGCCGCGTCGGCGTCAGGGGGGCGGCCGAGGAGGCGATCCTGGAAGACGCCGCCGCGCTGATCGCGGAAGCCATGAGCTGATCTTGCGCGCGGCCAGGCGGGATGCCACCTCGCTCTCCGACAGGCTTGGGTCGCAAACGCCTTGAATCCAATCACGTCGCACAAAGGAAATTCGACAGCCGGGGCTCGTGGTCCCTGGTGTTGCGCCTGTTCTGGCCGCGTAGACGCAACGTAACCGTTGCACGCGGCGGCGCGCCGGAGCAGCCTGCCGCCAAAGGGGGAGATCGTGCGCATACTGGCGGCGGCGCTGTCCATTCTGCTGGCGACTTCGGCGGAGGCGCAGGTGAGCGACGCCACGCGCAGCGCGAATGCCGAAGTGTCGCGCACGCTGCCGTGGAGCGATCGTGAGGACGAAGACTTTGCGTCGCGCGGCTTCATCGCGAGCTGGGACCGGCCGCACATCCTGGCCCCAAACGGAGATGTCGTTTGGGACTTCACGGCCTATGACTTCCTGCACGGCGATGGGCCGCCGGAGACGGTGAACCCAAGCCTTTGGCGGCATGCAGGCTTGCTAGCGCGCGCCGGTCTTTTCCAAGCGCATGAGCGCATCTATCAAGTGCGTGGCTTCGATGTCGCGAACATGACGATTGTCGTGGGGGACACGGGCCTCATCATCGTCGATCCTTTGACCAGCATGGAGACGGCGCAAGCGGCGCTTGCGCTTGCCCGCCGGCATGTCGGCGATCGGCCTGTGCGCGCGGTTATCTACACACACAGCCACATCGATCACTTTGGCGGCGTGCGCGGGGTCGTCAGCGCAGAGGATATGGTGGCGCAACATGTCGAGATCATCGCCCCGGCCGGCTTCATGGAGCACGCCGTTGCCGAGAACGTCATTGTCGGCAATGCCATGGGCCGACGCGCTCAGTATCAGTTCGGCGCGGGGCTTGCTCCGGGACCGCAAGGCCAAATGACGTCCGGCATCGGCATCGCCGTTTCGACTGGCTCATTCACACTGATTCCGCCGTCGCGCACTATCGCGCGCACCGGAGAGACGTTGACCATCGATGGCGTGCGCATTGAGTTTCAGTTGACGCCCGAGACGGAGGCGCCGGCGGAGATGAATTTCTTCTTTCCAGACTTCGGGGTGCTGCATCTGGCCGAAAACGCCAACGCCACCATGCACAATATACTGACTCCACGCGGCGCACTGGTGCGCGACGCCAAGGTCTGGGCCGACTATCTGACCGAAGCGCTGCGTCTCTTCGGCAACCGTACCGAGATCATGGTGACGAGCCACGCCTGGCCGCGCTTCGGCGGTGAACGCGTGCGCGATTTCATCGCCAGTCACCGCGACGCCTACAAGTATTTGCACGATCAGACCGTGCGGCTGATGAACGCCGGCTATACCGATCGCGAAATTGCCGAGCGCGTGCGCTTACCCGAGGCGCTCGCCAGCCGTTGGTTCAACCGCGGTTATTATGGCACGACGATGCACAATTCGCGCGCCATCTATCAGCGTTACATGGGGTGGTACGACGCCAATCCCGCCAATCTGAACCCGCTGCCTCCGGAAGAAGAAGCGGTGCGTTTTGTGCGCGCTATGGGCGGAGCCGAACGTGTACTGGCGGAAGCGCAGCGTGCTTTCGATGAAGGGGACTACCGTTGGGCCGCGCGGGTGCTCAATCACCTGATCTTCGCTGAGCCGGCGCATCGCGAGGGGCGTGCGTTGCTCGTGCGTGCGCATCGGCAAATGGCGTACCAGGCCGAGAGCGCGATTTGGCGCAACATGTATCTGGTCGCCGCACGCGAACTGGAGGAGGGCCCTCCGCCGCGCGCCAGCCAGGCGCAGAGCGCCGACCTGGTCGCCGCAACGCCGACCCGCTACATTCTCGATCTCCTGGCGGTGCGGCTCGATCCAGAAGCGCTCGGCGAGCGCCGCTTTGCGTTCAACCTTGTCTTCCCCGAACGCAACGAGCGCTTCGCCGTCAGCATAGCCAACGGCGTTTTGGTCCACGAACGCGACGTCACGCTGGCGAATGCGCCCACGATTACCGCCCCGCGCGCCGTTTTTCTCCAAGCCATGGCGACCGGCACGATGCGCCGCGCCGTGTTATCCGGAGCCGTACGCATCTCCGGCGATAGACGCGACCTTGAAGGGCTTAGCGAAGTGTTCGATACGCCCGATCCGAGCTTCAACATTGTCAGGCCCTGATGCCTCTGCTGACCCGTCCCTCCAGCCCCCGGCCGCCGCGGCGTCCGCGCGCGAAGGCAGGCGCCTTGCCGCCGCTGGCCATTGTCGGCGCCAATGTGGAGGCCAGGCTGGCCGGCATTACGGTGACAGCGCTGCCGGAAGGGGCGCTCTGGATCGCCGACGCGAAAACGCTGGTTGTGTCCGACCTCCACCTGGAGAAAGCCTCATCCTTCGCACTGCGCGGCCAGATGCTGCCGCCGTACGACACGCATGCGGCGTTGACGCGCCTCACCGATCTCATGCTGCGCCTTTCGCCGCAGGTTGTGGTTTCGCTCGGCGATTCCTTCCATGACGGGGCCGGGCCGGGTCGCATGGATGCGCGCGACCGCGCTTTGCTCAACGTGCTGATGTCGCGGTGCGACTGGGTGTGGATTGAAGGCAATCACGACGGCAGGGCGCCGGAGACGCTCGGCGGCGCCGTACGCGAGGTCTTGCATCTGGGGCCGCTGGTGTTGCGCCATCAGCCAAACCTGGCCGCCGCGACGGGAGAGATCGCCGGACACTTGCATCCCTGTGCGAAAGTGGCCGGCCGCGGCGCAAGCGTGCGCAAGCGCTGCTTTGCCATCGGACATGACCGGCTGGTGATGCCCGCCTTCGGCGCCTTCACCGGCGGCCTCAACATCTGCGACGACGCGTTCGCGGCAATCTTTCCGGATGGCGCAACCGCGCTGGTGCTGGCGCGCGACAAGGTGCTGCCCGCGCCGATGCAGCGCCTGTTGCCGGATTAGAAACGCCGCAACACGGTCGCCAGCGGAATGAGCAGGCAGACAATCATGGCCCCGCCGGTGAGGACGCGCCGCAGCAGCGGGTACCAGTCCGGGGCGCCGGCGTCGGCGGCGCTGCGATGGTCCCATACGTATTGCGCGGCAAACAGACCGGCGAAGGCCGAGGCCGCCCCCGCGCCCGCGGGTACGACGACGACAAACGCGGCGAGCGCCCAGCCCGCCAGCGCGGGCAGCGCGCTGAACAGAAGGCGCAAAGCGTTGGGATTTTGCGGTGCACGCATCAACTCGAAACCGCAGCGCACCCCGCCGAGAAAGGAGAGCAATGCGGCGGCGTAGATCGAGAAACTGAGCACAGCGAAGAGCGCCGTGGCGGGATGCTGCGAGAGCGACACAAGACCCGAGATCGCCATCGGCGCCAGCCCAAGAAAGCCAAGCCGCAGCGCTGCACGCGGCAGGAAGGGATAGTCCGGCTCGGTCACGAGCGGCGGAACAGCAGCGAAGCAATCCAGCCCGCGAACAGAGCCATCAGCACGGTGACGACGCCGTAGAGGAAGGATTGCGTGGTGGCGAGATCGTGGATGCGCCGTTCGATGCCGACGCGGGCGACGGTCACGGGGATGCGCTGGGCCGAGATCAGGCGCCCGTCGCGGAACATGTACGCGTCGGCGTGATACTGGGCGATCGGGGCGTTGGCGGGGAGGCGCACAACGCCGAGGAAGAGGCCGCCCGGATACGTCGTAAGGCCGCTGCGCCGCTCGGCGGTAGGGGGGCCGACGTACCAGCGGTAAAGCCCCTGCGCATGGCGCAGACGAACCAGCGCGGCGCGATAAGCGGAGGGATCGGCGCTGCCGGTGCTGCTCTCAAGCTGGGCCGAGGCGGCCGGATCGAGATGGTATTCGCGGATCAGCTGCGGATTGGCGATGTCGGCGATCGGGCGGTTGCTGAGCACGGCGAAGAAGGAGGGCGCGCCGGCGAAGCGCACCGGATCGCCGTTGATCCACAGCCCGAACTGGCGGCGCTTGCGCATCACCACCGTCTCGACATTGGGGCCGCGCACAACGACGACGACGTCGCCGCGGCCGAAGCGGTCCGGGTTGTGGCCGAACACGGTGATGAAGGAGCCGCGATAGTCCGAGCTTACCGAAATCTCCTGCTCGACCACCGCGGCCGGCAATTCGTTGGCGGTGTCGGGCGTGGGCGCCTGCGCCCAGGCCGGAGCGGCGGCGAGCAGCAGGGCGAGAGCCAGCAGCTGCTTCACCACAGGCCTCCGGCCAGCACATAGGGTTCGTCCGGCGGCACCACGACGTCGATCAGGAACTTCACGCTGGCGGCGAGCAGGATAAGGCCGAGGATGCCGCGCAGATGTTCATTCTTGAGTCCGGCGCCGACGCGGGCGCCGAACTGGGCGCCGATGACGCCGCCGGCCATCAGCGTCGCCGCCAAGACGAGATCGACGGTCTGCGTCGCTTCCGATTGCAGGATGACGACCAGCGAGGCGACGATCAGCACCTGAAACAGCGAGGTGCCGA
>CAZHWA010000047.1:0-9709 GCA_964536175.1 uncultured Terricaulis sp.
GAGATTGACGCTCCAGTATTCTATCGTCGGCGCGCCGTCGATCCGGCGAATGTTGAGCGCGCCATACAACGTCCGTCCGTCCGGCAGCGGCTGCGCGCCGTCCAGGTAGCGTCGCAGCCCCTCCAAGCTTTGCGCACCGGTGTCGGCAATGATGTAACGCGGCGAGTGGCTCGGGAACGCGCCCAAGGCCCGCGGCGCACGGCGCGCAACAACACCGCGTGCGGCGTTAATGGCTGCGGCGCGCTCCGGCTCGGCGTCGAATGCGGCCATCGTGTCCGCGGCGATGGCGGGCGCCGCCGCATCCAGATAGGCGCGAATCTCAGTGCGTGCATCGCGACGGGCCATGTCGGCGAATTCCTGCCGTACGGTCGCCGCGTCCTCAGCACGTTCGGCGACGATCGCCAGCAGGCGCGGCGGCTCGGCGCGGGCCAACAAGAGCGGCGCGAACATCAGTACGGCGATGATCAGGGGGGCGAGAATAAGCGAAAGCCAAAAACCCCATGAACTCACGTATGCGACGTAATCGCGCCGTGCGACAAGCAGAGCCGGGCTCATTCTGCGGCCTTCGGCTGCGCTTTGTCGCCGACTAGCGCGACGAAGGCCTCGTGCAGGCTCGCGCGCGCCGGCTCGAACAAAGAAAGTGGCGCGCCGGCTTCTACGCAAGCCTGCAACAGTTGCCGCGCACCGTGCCCATTTTCGAGTCGCACCCGCCAGCGGCGGTTGCCGTGTTCGCCGCGCTCTTCGCTCCAATCGAAGCCGTGCGGCCCAAGCACCGGGCCGAGATCGTACGCGCCGTCGGTTTCCAACACGGCAAGGCTGGGCGCGAGCGCCAATGCATCGCGCACGCTGCCCTCAAACGCTTTGCTGCCCTCGGCGATCAGCAGGATGCGGTCGCACAATCGTTCGGCGTGCTCCATCACATGGGTTGAGAACAGAATCGTGCGTCCCTCCGCTGCCTGCGCGCGAATGGTCTCCTCGAGCACGCGTTGATTCACGGGATCGAGGCCCGAGAAAGGTTCGTCGAAGATAATGAGTTCGGGTTCGTGAGCGATGGAGGCGAGCACCTGCACCTTCTGCGCCATGCCTTTCGACAGCGTCTTGATCTTCTTGCGCTTGACCTTGCCGAGCCCGTGGTCGGTCAACAGCCGATCGGCGCGTTTGAAGGCGCGGCCAGCGGGCACGCCCTTGAGGCGGGCAAGATAGGCGATCGCCGATCGCGCGCTCATGGCCCGATACAGGCCCCGCTCCTCCGGCAGGTATCCGACGCGCCGCAGACTGTCGCGTGAGAGAGGGCCACCCAGCAGATCGATCCGCCCCGCCGTAGGCTTCAACACGCCCACAATCATGCGCAGCGTGGTCGACTTGCCTGCGCCATTGGGACCCAGCACGCCATAGATCGCCCCTTGCGGGACAGAAAAACTGAGATCCTGGACGGCGGTGCGCGCGCCGTAGCGCTTGACCAGCCCTTCTGCTTCAAGCGCTGCCTTCATGCCAAGACGAGGTTTACGAGGCTTTCCTGCGAGATCAAGCCAGCGCGCTCAGCAGGGTTGCATGGCAGGCGCCGCACCCAGCGCAAAGACCCTAGCCAGCGCCGCACGGTTCGGTAAAAGTCGCAAAGTCGGCGGACCGGCGCTGGAATGCGAGGATATCGATGCGTGTATTGGTTTTTTCCATGGCTGTGTTCGCCGCCGGCGCGGCGCACGCCGAACCGATCTCTTACACGCTCGATCCGGCTCACACGCAGGTGGCGTTCAGCATAGAACGCTTTGGCTTCAACAATGTCTTAGGCCGTTTCGACGAAGTCGCTGGCGAAGTGGTTCTGGACCGCGAGAATCCGGCGAATTCTTCGGTCCATGCCGTAATCCAGGTCGCCAGCGTCGACGCGGGCAATGACACGCGCGACGAACATCTCCGCAGCGAACGTTGGCTCAACGCCTCTCTGTTTCCCAGCATGGAATTTCGCTCGACCTCTGTTCGCATCATTGCAGACGATCGCGCCGAGGTCGTCGGCAATCTGACGCTGCTTGGCCAGACCCATCCGGTGACGCTCGATGTGCGCCTAAACCGCATGGGCGCGCTTCCCAACAACCAGCGGCAAGCGGCCGGCTTTTCCGCGACCGGGTCGCTCGATCGCAGCGCATGGGGATCGACCACCGCCGCCAATCTTATCGGCGACGAGGTGCGCATCGCCATCGAGGCGCTCGCCGTCGCAGCGGAGGCTGCTGACTAATGGCGTACTGGCTGGTCAAGAGCGAGCCTGGCGCGTGGTCCTGGGACCAACATGTCAAGCAGGGCGCCGATCCCTGGACCGGCGTGCGCAACCACCAAGCCAAGGCGCATCTGCAGGCGATGCGGAAGGGAGATGGCGTCTTCTTCTACCATTCCGGCGAAGGCAAAGAGGTGGTGGGCGTGAGCGAGGTCGTGAGAGACGCCTACGCCGACCCGACGGCTAAGGATGAAGGCTGGGTCTGTGTCGATCTCAAAGCCGTCGAAGCGCTGAAGACGCCGGTGACGCTGGCCGCGGTCAAAGCGCACACGTCCCTTTCCGACATGGTGCTGGTCAAAAACTCACGCCTTTCGGTACAGCCCGTGCAGGCGAGCGAATGGAAGGCGATCCGCAAGATGGGTGGGTTGAAGTGACCGTGTATCTCGATCCTCGGCTGTTCAGCGACGACGCGATCCCCGACGAAACGCGCAGCGCCAATGCAGCTATTTGCGCGGCCATGGCCAATATGCCCGATTGGTGGGTGGTGGGCGCGGACAAGGTGCGCGCCGCCCGAGCGCGCGGCGAGGGCATCTTTCCGCCTGCGACGAAGTCAGAACGGGCGCGTTGGATAGCGATTGACGGCCCGGCCGGGCCGCTATCGCTGCGCGCCGTCGCGTCGGAGCGATCGCGTGGCGTCTATTTGCACCTCCATGGCGGGGGACATGTGCTCGGCGCCGCCGATCAGCAGGACCGGCTGCTCGAAGTCATCGCCGACGCAACGAATCTGACTGCGATCAGCGTCGAATATCGCCTGGCGCCGGAGCATCCCTTTCCAGCCGGCCCCGACGACTGCGAGGCCGCGGCGCTCTGGGTCGCGCATAATCTCCAGGATTTTGGCGGTCAGGCGCTGGCGATCGGCGGTGAATGCGCGGGCGCGCATCTTTCGGCGCTCACCATGCTGCGTCTGCGCGACAAGCATGCAAAGACGCCGTTCCGCGCCGCCAACCTCGTATTCGGAGCGTTCGATCTCTCGCTGACTCCAAGCGCGCGGACATTCGGCAACGACGAGCGGCTTGTTCTGCGCACCGTCGATATCGAGCAGTTCGGCGCAGCGTTCCTGCCGAGCCTGAACCGCGAGCAGAAGCGCGCGCCGCATATCTCGCCGCTCTATGCCGATCTCCGTGGGTTGTGCCCGGCCCTTTTTACGATCGGCACCAAGGATGCGCTGTTGGACGACAGCCTGTTCATGCACGCACGCTGGACCGCCGCCGGCAACGCCGCCGAACTCGACATCTATCCCGGCGCCTGCCACGGTTTTACGGCCTTTCCGACGCCGCAAGCCTTCGCCTCGCTCCGGCGCCAGACCGGGTTCATCAACGCAGCGCTAGAAAGCTAAACCGCTCCGCCGGCGGCCCGGCCTGCCGCCGCGCCGTCAGCGGCCTTCCAGCTCCGCCAGCAGCGTCTCCATCTCATAGACCTCCGCCAATGAGGCGCGGATGATGGTCGAGGACACCGTCACGCTGCGGTTAAGCTCGCCGTCATAGAAATATTCCCCGCCCAGCGAGTGGATGTTGCCGTCGAACACGGCGCCCACGACGCGGCCATCGCGATCCAGCAGCGGACTGCCCGAATTGCCGCCAATCACGTCTGTCGTAGTCGAGACGTTGAAAATCGTCTGCGGATTGAGCCGCTCACGGGCATCGACCCAGCGCTGTGTCAGTACGAATGGCGGCGAGCCTGTCGCCCGCGCATAAAGCCCATCGACATGGGTAAAGGCGCCGATCGTCCGCCCGCTTGGTTCGGTCCAGCCACGCACGCGCCCATAGGAAATGCGCGGGCTGAAGGTGGCGTCCGGATAGCGTGCATCGCCAAAGGCGCGGAAGCGCGCTCGCGCGATGCGCTCATGCGCGCGTGCGCTTGGACCTTCGACTTGCTCAACGAACTGGCTGCGCACCGTGCGGGCGTCCTCATCCCAACTGCGGACAAAGACGATCATCGGGTCGTCCGACGCCGCGATTGCGTTGGCGCCGCCCTGCCACAACTCGGCGCGGTAGGCCGGATCGGCCAGCCGGGACTGCGACAGCCGCCGGGCCAGGGCTTCGGGACTTTCGTTGCCCAAAATGCGCCGCACCGCTGCATCGTCGACGGTCAGGTTCTCGCGCATTTTCGACAGCCAAAACGAGAGATGCAATTCCTCGAAGCTGGGCGTCACCGGCCGCTCGGCCAGCAGCCCCTGCTCGACCGTTGCGAGGCGCGCCTCGGCGTAACGCGGGATGCGCTCGCCATTTGGCTTTTGCCGCTCGGCGGCGCTCCGCACCAGGTCGCGCGCCCAGCCAAACAACAGCGAGCGCTGGCCGGCGATGCCTTCCAGATACTGGTAACGGTAGAACATGCCGCGATAGGCTGCGCGCGCGCGCTCGATCTCACCCCACGCGTCGCCGACTTCGCGCTGGGCCGCCCGGTTGCGCCGCACGCGCGTTTGCAGATCCTGTTCAGCCGCCGCAACGCGCGCAAAGCCCTCGGCGTCAGCAAGCGCTTGGCGGCGCCCGCTCAGCGCCTTGAACGAGTTCTCTACGCTCTGCAGCGCGCTCGACGCGATCCGCGCCTGATCCGGGTTTTGCGCCGAATATGCAATCAAGCGGCCGCGAATCTCGGCCAAGGACGCAAGCTGCCAGGGCAGATTGAAGTCGCGCTCGAATGCGAGTTCGGCCGTCGTGCGCAGCCGCGAGGTGCGGCCTGGATTGCCGGCAATCAGCACAATCTCGTCCTCGACAACCGGCTCGAAGCGCATGGTCAGATGGTTCGGCGTCGCCGCCGGCGCCCCATCCTCGTAAAGGCGCAAGAACGAGAAATCGACGCAGTAGCGCGGAAAGTTGAAATTATCCGGATCGCCGCCGAACGCCGCCATGGCGTGTTCCGGCGCAAATACCAGGCGCACGTCGTCGTAGCGTTTGTAGGTGTAAAGAGAATACCGTCCGCCTTGATAGAGCGTCACCACTTCGCAGCGTTGCGCGCCGGACGTGCAGGCGCGTTCGATCTGCGCAATCTCAGCGTTCCGGATTTCCGCGAAGGTCTCCGGCGTAGCATTCGCCGTCGCCGCATCGATCTGCTGGGTGACGTCGGCTATGCCGGTCAGCACTTGCACGGACATGTTGGGGCAGCGGCGCTCTTCCTCGCGCGTGCGCGCCATGAAGCCGTGTTCGATGAAATTCGCGTCGGCGGTAGACAGCGCAGTGACGCAGGAAATCACGCAATGATGGTTGGTGAGCACCAGGCCCTCGCCGCTTACATTGGAGGCCGAGCAGCCCGGCAGCCGGGCCGTGCCGGCCATCGCGCGATCGAGCCAGGTCTGATCTGGCGCCCAGCCCAATTCGGCGCGCATGCGCTCAGTGGGAAAGTTGTCGAATGTCCACATCCCCTCTTCGCTCGACGCCGGTGTGGCGGCGAACGCAAGCACGCACATTGCGGCCCCAGCCGCACGCAGAACTCCGCGCATTGTTCCCCCTCAATTCAATTGGACGCAACAAAGCCAAAGCCGCGCGGTGAAGCAAGCGGCTAGGGCTGTTGACCCTCGGGCGGCGTCGCTGCGAGACCCAGGCCCGCGAGCATCTCGGCTCGCACCTCCGTGGAGAGGCCGTCCGCGTCCTCGACGAACTCGCGCACCGCATCTTCGTCGGCGCCGCTGATACGCACATAGGCGCGGTTGTCGGCATCGCCCGGGGCGCCCTCCTCGGCATTGACGACGATTTGCTGCCCCTCCGCGCCGATAGAAAGCGCGACCCGGCCGCTCTCGCCGTCAGCGCCGCCCTCTTCGGCATTGATGCGTAGATCGAACCCAGGCACCCGCAGCGACAAGACTTCTGGCGGGACATCCATGGACGGCGGATCGTCGATCAGAGCGCGTGCGCGCTCGCTGTTCATGAGCGCCGAGGCGCCCTCCGCGGCGCGCGCGCCGACGACGCGCCCGTCCGGTGCGGTGATCAGATAGGTCTGGTCGGTCTCGCTGGCGCGAATCTCCAGTGTATAGCTCTCGCCAGCGGGTGCGCCTTCCAGCGATCCCTCGGGCGCGCAGGCGCACACGAGCGCTGCAGCAACGATCCATGCACGCATGTCATCCTCCACTGTCGCATATAGTCACGGCCTGGGCCGCACACGCAAGCAGCGGAACCGGCTCACGAGGCCCCCGTTCATCCTGCATGAGCGACCAGCGCCCTCATCCACGTGCACGAAAAACCAGGGGCTGTGCCCGGCGTTCCTCCATGCGGCCTTCGTCGCAATTGACCGCGCTTTGACGCAATTGCATCGTGCCGCACAAATTCCGCCGGGGTGAGACGCCATGACAGACCTGACCAACGACCTCGCCGAGGAGTTCCCGAACAAGGCCGAAGAGATCGAACGGCTGACGCGCGAGAACCCGAGATTTGGGGCCTTGCGCCAGCGCAATCGCGAATTGTGGCTGCGCATTCAAGACCTGCAGGGCAACCCAATCGACGCCAATCGTGACGAGCGCAAGCAGCTCGAGGTCGAGCGGCTGGGCGTGCTCGACGAAATGGCTTCTATACTCGGCGAGCGCTAGGCGCCGTCCGCATCGACGCTCAACACATCGCCCGTTCGACGCCGCGGTTCTCGCGCTCGCGGTCATGGCGAGTGCGTTCGTCAAAAGCGCCTTGCATGGTCGAGGCGCGGGCTGAGCATCGTCAACGTAGCGATAGCCAACGCAAATCGGCGCAAGGCTGTGACTGGCGATAGGGCGCTGCCCTGCCTCAGCGCGTGCGCTCGAACCGGATCACTTTCTGCGTGCGGTCGACGTAAGCGACGCGATAGCCAGCCTGCATCCAGGCTCGGGCGTGCGAGTGGTGATCCCGATAGTCATTGGCCCAGAATGAGCGGTGCTTTGAGGCGCTTTGCGGCAGCGGCTTGCCGATGATCTGTTCGATATCTTCGAACGTCAGCATTTCGGGGCGGCCATTGCGCTTGTTGAGATGCCGATGCAGCGCCGCGTATTTGCGCATGTCGTTTCGTCTCCGCATGAGCGCCGCAGCAGATCGGTTCCGCAACGACGCCGACGCCATAAGGCTGCTGATTTGTGGTTAACGAAATCTTGCCGCATGGGGCGCTGCGCGGGGCTAGGACAGCGAAATCCGTGGCGACACTCCACAACGCGACGCCGCGGCGCGAAGCGTCTTGTCGCGCGACCACAGAGCGGCGCCGGGCGTAAGCGCGATCGATGCGAGAAGGTTTGCAGCGGCGTAGCCAACGCCGGTGTTGGCGAGCTTGTGGCGCTCGATGAAGATGATGACCTCGTCGTGACGCGCAATGAGAACGCTCGGCAAGTGGTTCAAGTAGCGCAACACGTCAGTGCGCTCGGCCACGCTGCCCAGCGCGATCTCGCCGATCACGTACGGGTGCGTCAGCACCTCGTTGCGATCGAGGAGCGCGACGAGTTGCGGTTCGGCGGCGCGAAAATGGTCGATCCAGATTGAGGTATCGACCAGGATCATCGCGCATGAGCCCAATATGGACCGCCGGCGCCCTCGCCGGCCAACATCGGCGCACGCCGGCGAGGGCGCCGGCGGTCCATATTATTGCGGACGGCGGCGCGGCGGCGCTTTGGCCTTGGGATCGCTGCCGCCAAGACGCGCGAGCCGGCGCGCGGACTCGCGTTCGATCAGCGCCTTCAGCGCCTCGCGCACGAGTGCGGTCTTTTCGGTCACGCCAGTAAGCGCCTGGGCTTCGGCGAGGAGCAATGAATGCCGCCGAAAAATGGAGCCACATAGCTCGGTGAAGAGGCTATCGAGCGCATCTTCGATCTTGCAGAACTGCAGCGGCCCGCATCGGTGGAGCGATCAGGCGCGCACGATGCTTTCTACGACGCCCACATTGGCGTAGCGCCTGATGACGAGCGCATTCGCGAGACCATGAAAATTCTCCGAGTTCGGCCTGTCCCCGGCCAGAAGACCAAGCTCGAGCGAAGCGACCCGACGCTAGCTGATCGTTTCGCAGCGGAATTGCGCCGTGCGGATAGCAGCGTCAGCGTGTTATGCGTAATGTCTCGGTTTCGAGCCGATTACGTCGCAATAGTCGAGGTCCTGGGAAGAACGCATTTTCTCAGCGACCCAACCACGCTAAGCGACGCCCTCGAAATCTTGGGCGTCAAGCGCGTACTAATGGGCAGGTTTCCTATCGCTGTTCGCGGAATGCCAATTATCGATCTCGAAGGCTCGTCACGGCGTTCCCGAGACATCCTGGACCTGCTGGCCAATACGGACTCCAAGGAATGCACGGTACGCATCGTCGACAGGTTCGGCAGTACAGGTCCGCTTAAGTTGGGCCTACACTACTCTAGCGCCCAAACTTCTGAAACTTGATGCGGCTCGGAATGATCTCCGTCACGCCCAGCCTGCGCATCTTGTCTTCTTCGTAAGCGTCGAAGTCGCCTTCGAACCATTCGACGTCGGAATCGCCTTCGAAAGCGAGGATGTGCGTCGCCTAGCGGTTCAGGAACCAAACGTCGCGGCTGACGTAGGCGGCCCCTCATTCGGCAGCGACTTGCCGTGCCGTCGTCACGTCCGCCGCTGTGCTCGCGCGCGCTGCGTCGGCCGGCACGGACGCAACTGCCACGGATTCACCCTCGATCGTGAACGTCTCGAGCGTGTAGCCCATCACCTTACCGGTCACATCGCGATGAATATCGACAACCACGCCCACATCGCCTTGGCGCAGTCCCTCTCCAGGGACATCGCGCGTGAGAACCGCGTAGGCGTGTTCTTTGATCTCGGCGCTCATCGTGACACTCGCGGGACCATGGTTACGAAACGAAGGCGCGCGCCGTCATCATGCTCCTGCCAGACCGTGCGCACCGCGGGCGCGAGGCCGGAAGGCGTCTGAAGCGGGCCGTCCACCTCGTATCTTAGCCCAAACGGCGTCGATTTGACAGTGGCAGGGTTGGCGCCGCCGTGCGCGAGCAAAGCCGCCAATACCTCGTCTGGCCGGTCACGCGAGAAGCCGAAGCTCTCCAGAAAGCGCAGTTTCGGCGCACCGACCCTGTGAGCTGCGTTCAACAAGTATCCCGAGAGCTTCTGCCGGTCGATAACCGCACGATCGAAGTTCGGGATGATCGCCACGTCTAGCGCCCGAACTTCTGGAACTTGATCCGGCTGGGAATGATCTCCGTCACGCCCAGGCGGCGCTTCTTGTCTTCTTCGTAGCTATCGAAATCGCCTTCGAACCATTCGACGTGGGAATCGCCTTCGAAAGCGAGGATGTGCGTCGCCAAGCGGTTCAGGAACCAGCGGTCGTGGGAGATCACCACGGCGCAGCCGGCGAAATCTTCGAGCGCAGCTTCCAGCGATTGCAGGGTTTCGACGTCAAGGTCGTTGGTCGGTTCGTCGAGCAAGAGCACGTTGGCGCCGGTGAGCAGCGTTTTGGCCAGATGCACGCGGTTGCGTTCGCCGCCGGAGCGCTGGCCCACTTTCTTCTGCTGGTCGGCGCCTTTGAAGTTGA
>CAZHWA010000048.1:0-9455 GCA_964536175.1 uncultured Terricaulis sp.
CGTGCAGCCGGTGGATGCGGGCCTCGCGCGCTTGTCGAAAGGACTGGACGCCTCGGCGCGCACGCTGGGCGCAGGCCCATGGCGCCGATTTGCCCGCGTCGATCTGCCCATAGCCGCCCCAGGGCTGGCCGCGGCGGCGCTGATCCTGTTTGTAGAGATCCTCAAAGAGCTGCCGGCAACGTTGATCTTGCGCCCCTTCGATTTCGATACGCTCGCCGTCAGAGCGTACGCCTACGCCTCCGACGAGCGGCTGCTCGAGGCAGCGACGCCATCGCTGCTGATTTTTCTCGCCGGCCTGCTGCCGATCGTCGTACTGACGCGCGGCCTCGCGCGCGGCCGAGCAGGCGCCAGATGAGCCGCGTCCAACTCTCCCACGTGCGGCGCGCCTATGACGGCGTCGCTGCGCTGGAGGATGTGTCGCTGACAGCGCCGCAAGCCAAGGTAATGGCGCTGCTCGGACCATCTGGCTCGGGAAAATCGACCATCCTGCGTTTGGTCGCCGGGCTTGAGCCGGTGGACGCCGGGCAGGTGCGTATCGGCGACGACCTCGTGTCCGCTCCCGGCCACACGCTGGCGGCCGAAGCGCGCCGCGTGGGCATGGTCTTTCAGGATTACGCGCTGTTTCCCCACCTCACGGCCGCAGCGAACGTGGCGTTCGGGCTGGATAAGCTTTCGCGCGCCGAACGCGACGCGCAAGCGTTGCGTTGGCTGGATCGCGTCGGGCTTGGACAACGCGCCCAGGCCTATCCGCATGAGCTGTCCGGCGGCGAGCAGCAGCGCGTTGCGCTCGCCCGCGCGTTGGCCCCTCAACCGCGCGCGGTGTTATTGGACGAGCCGTTTTCTGGGCTCGATCCGGTTCAGCGCGCCGAACTGCGGGACGCCTCGCTGGCTGCACTTGCAGAGACGCAGACAACAACGCTGTTCGTGACGCACGATGCCGAAGAAGCACTGCTGGTGGCCGATCGCCTCGCTATCCTCAAGGCCGGCCGGCTGCTGCAGGAAGCCGAACCGCGCGAAGCCTACGACAGACCGACCAGCGTCGATGCGGCCGCGGCGCTCGGGCCTCTCAATGTCTATGATGGACGCGCGGAGAACGGCGTGGTCATTACCCCGTTTGGAACGATTGCCGCACCGGGCCTGACCACCGGCGCGGCGGCGCGGGCGGCGGTGCGCGCAGAAGCGATCTCGCTCAGCCCGGGCACGCTTGCGCGCGTCGTCGACATGCGCCCCCACGGCGCGCACGACCTGGTGCGCATCGAAGCCGATCGAGTCATTTGGCGCGCGCTGGTGCCGGCGCGAACCTCGCTTGCCGACACGGTGGACGTTCAGATTCAGCCGGCCGGCGCGTTTGCGTTCGCATCCTGAGCCGGCTTACGCAGAACGAAGCGGCGTCGCTCGAGACGGCGCTTCGCCAGCAGATTGAGCCGCACGCGCCACGCCTCCGCTTCCCACGCCAGTTCGCGTGCGGCGGCAGGTTCGAGCCCACTGCCCTGAGTTAGCCGCTCGCCAAGCACCTTGAATGCGGCGCGGGCCGTCGAGAGAAACTCGTCGGTCAGGTCTTCGTCGGCCTCAAGCACGAGCCCTGCGTCGGCAAAGAACTGCAGCAGATCGCCATGCGCGCGGATTTGCGGCTCGGCGAAGGACGAAGCGAACGCGGTCGCGAGTTCATCGGCGCGCAATCCGACATAGGTTTCGATGACGGCGCATGCTTGCGGCTTCAGGCACTTGGCGATGCGCTGAGCCAGGTGTGGCGGGTAGCCGCAATAGGCGAAGTCGTCGATGCTCAGCAGTCCATCGTAATTGTTCGCCGTGAATGCGTGCGCCTCGAGATCGATACGCGTGACCGCCACGCGCTCGCTCAGATTGGCTTTAGCTACACCGTGACTCAGCGCCTCGACGGTCTCTTCCCGCCATTCGAACACGTCGATCTTGCCCGGGTGCGCCCCGGCCACGGCCGCCACCGGCGCGCAGAGCCCCGCGCCGAGCATGGCGAGCGCGCCGTCCGCCGCTATACCTATGCGCGCCGGCTCCAGCGCTTCCGCAGTGGCGTCGCCGGGACGCACGCGTCCTTCGCCCCATAGCGTCGCCAGAGCCGAGAGGCGCGGGGCCAGTTCATATTCCGGCTCGTCGAAAAGTTCGGCTTCCGCATCGTTGGCCGCCGTCTCGGCAAGGTCGCGCTCGAGCGCGGCAAGGGCCGCGTCTTCGTTGAACTCCTCGCCTTCCCACCAAGCGCGGAATCGGGCCCGCGTTAGCGCGAGTTTTTTCTTGTCAAACAGAGTCTTAACGGCAAGCGCCATAGCGCCGTCAGTTTATCTCGGCAGCCTTAATTATTTGCTTGGACGACGGCCCGCAGCGGCGGCGCTTGCGACGGCAGAGGCGCGGCAGCATCGGCGATGAAGGCAAGGATGTCCTCATACACCACTTCTCGCTGCAGATCGCGCAACAGCCAGTGCCAGCCCTCCTCGTAAAGCGCTGTGCGCGCGCTGGCCGGCAGGCGCTGCGCCGCCGCGACGGCTGAGGCGCGCGGGATGATCTGATCGTTGGCGCCGTAGAGGAACAGCACGTCGCCATCGAGATTGGCCGAGCGTTCCGCCGCTGTCTCCATCAGACTGACGAGACCGTAGAGCGCATCGATCCGCGTCTGCCAGATCATGTGCGGGGCCCGGCCGGCCTGAAGCAAAGCTTCGCGATTGTCGGACGCCACACGCGAGCGCACCACGGCCCGGGGCGGCTCGACCGCCTTCCAAGGAAACAAGTGTGCGCTCAGCCAAAGCGTCAACGCATAATGGTCGGGCAAGGTCGACCAGCCCCAAACGGCCGGAGCAACCAGCACCAGCCGATCGACCTCGAATCCATCTTCCAAGCCGAACGAGGCGATTGCTGTCGCAGCACCCATGGAATCGCCGACAACGGCAATGGTCGCGTTCGGGTGTGCGCGGCGCGCAACCCTGACAGCGGTACGCAAGTCCTCGATCATGAGCCGTTCGCCGGCCCAGATGCCGCGATTCGGCGAGCGGCCGAATCCGCGCGCATCGTACGCGTAGAGCGCCACGCCGCGTTCGGCGAACCAGGGCCCCGCAAGATAGAACGTGTTAGCGTAGTCGTTCATGCCGTGAAGGCCGATAATGACCGCGCCCGCCTCCTCTCCGGCCGGCGGCAACCACGCGGTCAGACCGAGCGCTGCACCGTCGAACGACACAAAGCGCTCTGCCGCAATCTCGAAACGTGGGCCGGTGAAACCCTCGAGGGGGGAATGCGCATGCTGCACCGTCGGCACGCAGCCGACGATCAGCATCAACGCAAAGCCGACGAGACTCTGCGCCGCAACTCGGGCAACAGCTCTTCCTCGAACCAGGGATTGCGCTTCAGCCATGCACTGTTTCGCCAGGACGGATGCGGCAAAGGCATGACGTCGCGAGGGTAAGTGCGCCACGCGCGCACCGTTTCCCCCAGCGTCCGCTTTGCCGCCGCGCCCAAATGATAGCGATACGCATAGGCGCCGACCAAGAGGGTGAGGCGCACATTTTTCAGCAGCGGCAGCAGACGCGGGCGCCACAAACGCGCGCATTCACGACGCGGCGGCAGGTCGGCCCCGTTGACCGTGCCCGGATAGCAAAACCCCATGGCGGCGACTGCAATTCGGCGCTTGTCGTAGAACGTCTCCCGGTCAAGCTGCATCCAGTCGCGCAGACGATCGCCGGAGGGATCGTTCCACGGAATGCCGCTTTCATGCACCCGCCGGCCCGGCGCCTGACCCGCGATCAGGATCTTTGCCGCTGGGTGCACCCACACCACCGGCTTCGGCTCGTGCGGAAGCTCACAGGCGCGGCATGCCGATATTTCCGCAAGGAGCGCGTCGAGGCGGGCGACCGGCGTGCTGGACATGGCGCGCAAATAACGACGCTAGCCGCGCAGCGTCCAGCATCCCGGGCAGCCGTTACGTTTGACGCTGGACATTAGCGACTGGGTCCGAAAAGAGGAGGCATGAGACTCCGCAAGGGCATGGTTCCTCTTATCCTGTTTGTCATCGCCGCTGCGGCGTTCGCGCTATACACATTCGCCGGCCAGGATCGCGTCCCGATCGAGAAGGCGGGCGAATCGATCTTTAGCCGGCCATAGCGTCTATCGCGGGATCTCCAACGCGTCGGCGCCATCGGCACGATAGCGCAGGCGCACCGCGGGCAAGACGCCGACGTCGATCTCCAGATGTGCACAGCTGAAGCCCGGCACGCTGATATTTCGGTGCGCCTCGCCCGCGCGCCGCAGCACGCTCAGCATTGATGCGCCTACGCTGTTGCCTTGAAGCGCCTCCTTCGCCGCCTCGATGTCCTGTTCGCTGGCGGGAGACGGCATGAAATAAGCGATGATCCGCGGTGTAAGGCCGAGTTCGACATCGAACTCCCGCAGGTCGAATCCCCCGCGCTTAAGCGCGGGCAGCGCGCTCAGAAATGCCGCCATCGTCTGATCGACCTTCTCGGCGCCGAACGCTTTCAGCTCCGCCAGCTTTTCGCCAGGCAGCGCGGCAATGCCGCGGGCATGCTCGGCCAGAGTTTTTCGCGAGCCGGCTTTGTCGTTGGCCGCCATGGCCGCCTCAACTCCTCCGCTTCATCATTTCTCGAGCGATCACAAGGCGCTGGATTTCGCTGGCGCCTTCGTAGATGCGAAACAGACGCACATCGCGGTAGAAACGCTCGATGCCGTGATCGGCAACATAGCCCGCGCCGCCGAAAATCTGCACGGCCCGGTCGGCGACGCGCCCGGCCATCTCCGAGGCAAACAGCTTGCAGCATGCCGCCTCCATGGTGACGTCGCCTCCGGCGTCGCGCTTGCGGGCCGCATCGAGAATCATGGCGCGCGCGGCGTTGGCTTCGGTGCGGCTGTCGGCGAGCATGGATTGAATCATCTGGAAGCTGGCGATCGGCTGGCCAAACTGCTTGCGCTCCGCCGCGTAGCGGACGCTTTCTTCGATCAGGCGCTCGGCGACGCCGACACACACGGAAGAAATATGCAGACGTCCCCGATCCAGCACTTGCATAGCGATGCGGAAGCCCTCGCCCTCCGCACCCAGCCGGTTCTCGACCGGCACGCTCACGCCATCGAAATTGACGTCGCAGATGTGCGCCCCCTGCTGACCCATTTTCTTTTCGGGCTTGCCTACGGAAACGCCATCGAGGTCGCGCGGAACGAGGAGTGCGCTGACGCCTGCGCCGCCTTTTACGTTGGGATCGGTGCGCGCCATGACAGTGAACAGCGAAGCGCGATTGGCGTTGGTGATGTATCGCTTGCTTCCGCTCAGCAGATAACGATCGCCCTCACGGACGGCGCGCGTGCGTACCGCTGCGGAGTCCGATCCCGCTTCCGGCTCTGTCAGTGCGAATGACGTGACAATATCGCCGGACGCGATGCCGGGCAGCCAACGCTGTTTTTGCGCTCCCGTGCCGAACATGACGAGGCCTTGGCTGCCGATGCCGACATTGGTTCCGAATGCGGAGCGGAACGCCGGTGAGCACCGGCAGAACTCAAACATCACGCGGCATTCGGCTTCCATCGAAAGTCCGAGTCCGCCGTATTCCTCCGGAATTGACAGACCGAACAGTCCCAGCGCGCGCATCTCCGCCAACGCGTCGGCGGGCACCGCATCGTCTTCGGATACCTTCGATTCCAGCGGGATCAGCCGCTCGTCCACGAAGCGGCGAATGCCAGCAAGGAGTTGATGGAGCGTCTCGTCGTCTTGCATCAGCAAATTTGCCTGCGCGTACGCGGATTCAACGGATGCGGCGCGCAAGCAACGCTGCGCATGTGCGTGGCGCGCATGCGGACCCGGCCGCTTACCTGGCTGGAGTGTTACAACACCGCGCGCAGATCGCGCTCATCGAGCCGCCATGGCCGCGTCACGGCGCGCACATCTTCAATGTCAACCTGCCAGATACCGAGGTAGACGGCTTCGCCCGGCCTCACTTCGAAGGCAGGGCGGTCGGGGCCCGAGATCACGCCGTTGGCGACATAGTCGACGCGATCCGCCCGGATCGTGGCGAAGACGCTGTCAAGCGCATAGACGCCCGGATCCACCTCCAACATCTCGAACTCACCAGGAATGCCGCGCAAGCGCACCGTATCGCGTTCATTGGTTTGCGCTTCAAAGCTTGTTCGGCTCTCGTATTCGGTGAAGGCGCCCCCTTCGTCGAGCAGACGCCAGAGCAGTGTGTAGCGCGCCTCGCGGTTTCCTGGCGCCTCTGCTACGCCAATGATCACGAACGCCCTGTTTGACGCGTCAACCTGGAAACGCTCACTCTGGGCCGACGCACACTGCGCCAGCGCCAACGCGCCCAGAATGAGGACCACAAACCGCATCGCCCCTGCCTTGCCGCCGTCTGCATACCATGCCAGCACGCAGACGCTAGCGTTGGAGTGCTGAATGAGCGCCGATGGAGCGGGCGATGCGCCCGCGGCACAACCGGTTGTGTTGACTACCGGGCCGTTCGCGGGATGGAGTACGTGGAGCACCGGCCGGGACCCGTTCGAAACCGCGATCGGCCCCTTCTGCTTCCGGCTGGAGAGGGAGCGCGTGCGCTGCGCCTTCGAGCCGCGCCGCGAGCACCTGAACGGGGGCGGCGCCATCCATGGCGGGGCGCTGATGAGTTTTGCCGATTTCGCGCTTTTCTGTATCGCCCACAAGGAATTGGCGGGTCAGACGGCGGTCACGCTGACGTGCAACAGCGAATTCCTGAAAGCCGGCGATCTGAGTGGGTTGGTGGAAGCGGAGGGCGAAGTACTGCGCGCAACGCGAAGCCTCATCTTCGTTCGTGGGCTGGTTACACAAGTTTCACAGCCGCTGCTTGCTTTTTCCGCCACGCTCAAGAAGATCGAGCGGCGCGCGCACATGAGCGCGGCAGGATGAGATCACATGCGATCGCCTGGGGCGGCGTTCGATTTGCGCGCCGCCATGACCGACGAGTTGAAGGCGGCGTTGCGGGAGCTTGAAGCCTCAGCAACGCCGGGAAAAGCGGTGCATCGCTGCCGTGTCCATCTGAAGCGGGCGCGGGCGATGGGCAAGATCGGCAAGGTCGCAGCGCCGGGATTGGCGGCGGTGTTCAACGAATCCGCCCGTGGATTGATGCGCCAGCTGGCTGAAATGCGCGATCTTTACGCGTTGGTAGATACTGCCCGCATGCTGGCGGAGAGCGTTGATCCCGAAAGTGCAGTGTGCTTGACCAACGCAGCCGATGCGCTCGAAGCAAGACGACAAGCGCTTGACGAGATCGACATCGAAGCCATTCGCGCCGGCGTGCGCGATCTGCTCGCACTCGCTCAGGTTTGGCCGCAACCGTCACCGCGGCAGCTTCGGGCCGGCGCCCAGCGCATCCTGAAGCGCGCGCGCCGTGCGCGCCGGCGCGGGCTAAAGACCGGCGACCACACCATTCGTCACACATGGCGCAAGCGTGAAAAAGACCGTCTGTTTGCGGCCAGCGCGCTCGACAAGGCATGGCCCGCCCGGAGAAAACGTAAGCATAGCGCCGCCGTAGGCCACCTGTTGGGACAAGAACGAGACGCGCGGCTGCTGCATAAGCGTCTCAAGACCGAACCATCGCTCGCCGGAGACGCAATAGCCGCCGGGCGGGCCAAGCGGGTCTTGCGACGTTACTGGACCCGCGCACGCCGCCGGGCCGACCGCTTGGGCGCGCATCTCGAAGCGGCCGGCGCGTAATCCCTATAGCACGGGCAAAGACACTTCGACCCCAGCTAGGTTAGGGAACAAAAGCGCTGTTTTTGACACTTCGAAGCAACACTATCTCGCCTTAGGCCGGACCGCCCGGTTTTGGGCTGTCTTTGGGCCCCGGCTCGGCTAGTTAACGCCCCCGATGGGGCTCCTTCTCGCCACCCTGCTCAGCGTGTACGCGGCCGGTTCGGCCGCTGCGCTCATCTACCTCTGGCGGCGCGTCGACCGACTAACCGGCGAGCTTGCTCAACTTCGCGCAACCGATGCACGCGGCGTCGCAAAGGTGGTCCGTGTCGCCAGATCCAGCCGTGTCATACCGGTGGACGACGCCGCCGCGGACGCCACACCGGCCACGCACGGCGGACCGATCGAACGGGCCGCGCGCACTTGGCGGCTGCGCCGCGACAGTGCGCAGGAGGCAGGCGCGGATGCATCGCCAGCGCGTGTCTTGTTTTCGCCGGCGAACCTGCGCGGGATCGTTCTCGGCATGCTGGCGATTGCGCCGGCCATCGGATTCTTCTTCGATGCCGATCCTCCCGTTGTAGTCGCCTCAGGGCTTGCGATCGCGGTCGCCATGATGGTGATCGCGCTGCGTCCGGTCTGGGCAATGGCGGCATGGGCATCCGTCTCGACGGCTGGCGTCTGGGCCTTGCTTGGCTTTGCGCTCGGGGCGGCGCACGCCGATCCAACCAGCTATTCCTTGTGGCTTGCAGCAGCCGGCGTCGCAGGGCTACTGCACGCCTATCTGCGCTACCCCCCGCCTGGGGCGACGCTCGCGCTGGCCATGACCGCCGCTGCGCTGGCGCTAGCGAGCCAAACCGGAATGATCGGTGCTGCCGGCGCCGCCTTCGGCGTGATCGTGGCCGTTGCGGCTGTTGTCGGCGCCATGAGCCTTCGCCTCGAAGCGCTGCATCTTGCGGCGTTCGCAGCTGCTGTGATCGGCCTGTTCGTTCTGAGCGGCCAGGAAAGTGCAGCCATCTGGTTCACGCCGGTAACAACCTGGGCCGGCGCACTCTTCCTAGGCATCGCCGCAATCCGCGTGCCCCACTTGGGCGCCCGCGGCGTCGCCGTGGCCGGTACCGGCGCCTTCGGAGCTCTCGGAGCCATCCTCGCACTCAACACCGCCCAGCACGGGCTCGCGCACCCCTATCCGGCAGCCGGTGCGTTGATCCTGCTGGCCGCGGTGCTCGGGGTCGTTATTGCTGTGTCCGCTATGCGGCGCTCGCGGGGACTTGCGGCGCTGCGCTTTTCGCTTTGGATGCTCGCCGTCGCCGGCTTTGTCGCGATTTCATCAGCGATCGTGCTGGCTCTGCCCGCCCCGCTCGCCGCCTTCGCATTCGCGCTCGTGACCCTGGGCTTCGTGGCGCTCAACAGCCGTTTCCCGGAAGGGACATGGCGCATGTTCGCCGGTTGCGCCGCTGTACTTTCGTTGCCTCTTGCCCTGACCACAGCGCAGCTGCTGTTGCGCGAATCCAACGCATCGCCGGCCTGGCTGCTGGTCGCGGTCGGGCTTTGTGCGCCCGCAGCGCTGTTCGCGGCAAGCGCCCCGCTGGCCGAGCGCCGCGAGGCGCCGAAACTGGCGGCCATACTGGAAGTGCTGCTGATCGGTTTGGCGGTGGCTGCGGTCAGCCTGTTCGTACGGCTGATCTTCACCGAAGGCGCGGTGATGCTCCAGCACATCGGCTTCGTAGAAACCGGTGTTCACGCCGCCGGCTGGCTGTTGGCGGCGCTGGTCATC
>CAZHWA010000049.1:0-6987 GCA_964536175.1 uncultured Terricaulis sp.
TGAAGTTCACCTCCAACGGTCTCATCGCCATCACCGCTGAGCGGGACGTTCTCGACGGGCGCGACATGCTGACGATCACCGTGGCCGATACCGGCATCGGCATCGCCAACGAACACCTGGCGCGCATCTTCCAGCCGTTCACCCAGATCGAGGGCGCGACCACGCGCACCAAAGGCGGCATGGGCCTTGGACTTTCGATCGCCCTGCGCATGGCCAATACGCTGGGCGGCGACATCGTCGCGTCCAGCGAGGTGGGTTCGGGCTCGACCTTCACGCTGCGCGTGCCGCTGCGGCTCCAGACTGCGACGCCGGCGCGCGCCGCCGCCTAGGCCCCTCCACTTCATATATGGAAAGTCTGGGCTCATATAGGGCGAGTCTATGGACGACCGCCTGCCCGCCTCCTCGATGCCGACCCTGCGGCAGCTGCAATTCCTGGTCGCGTTGCGCGCGCAGGGCAGCTTTGTCGGCGCCGCCGACGCCGTGGGCGTGACCCAGCCGACCCTTTCTGCCGGAATCAAGGATCTGGAAACGATGTTGGGGGCGGTCCTGGTGGAGCGTGGCCGGCTAGGGGCTGTGCTGACGCCTGCGGGGGAAGAGGCGGCGGAGCGGGCGGCCCGGGCGATCGCAGAAGTCGAAGAGCTGGTGCGGACCGTGCAGGCCGCAGGCGAGCCGTTTGCCGGCACGTTTCGGTTGGGCGCAATTCCGACCATCGCGCCGTTTCTGCTGCCGCGGGCGCTGCCGCTGCTGAAAGGCAAATTCCCACGCCTGCGATTGCACATGCGCGAAGACCTGACGCATCGGCTGATCGAGGGGCTGCGCGCGCGCGTACTGGACGCGGCGGTGATTGCGCTGCCCTACGAAGCGCACGGCGTCGCCACGGCGGCCATCGCCGACGACGAGTTTCTGTTTCTGGCCCCCGAGGGGCATCCTCTGGCCAAGCGCAACGACCTCACGCCGGATCAGCTCCAGCAGGAGGAATTGCTGCTGCTGGAGGATGGGCACTGCTTGCGCGAGCACGCGCTTTCCGCGTGCAGAATGGCGCCAAGCCGGCGCTCCTCCGAAGTCGCTGCAACGAGCCTGCACACGCTGGTGCAGATGGTCGCCGGCGGCATGGGCGTGACGCTGTTGCCGAAGATTGCTGCCGAGGGAGGCGCAGCGGCGGGCGCGTGCGTAGCGATACGCCCCTTCACGAAACCGGTGATTGGCCGCGCGATCGGCCTGGCCTGGCGCGAGGGAGGGGCGCGCGCGGAGGAGGCGCGCATGCTGGCCGAAGTGCTGCGGGAACTGTTCTAGGATTACGACGCCGGCCAATCGGGCTTGGACAATTGTTTGGCAAGGTGCGGCAGACGGATCACCAGCCAGATCGCGGCCCATATGTTGCCGATCAGGAATACCGGCGCGGCCCATAGCGCCGCTATGAGCCAGGAGCGCTCGGTCAGAAATACGAGTATGGCGAAGAACACAAAGCCCACATAGAGTTGCGCGAGCGACGTCACGCCCCACGGCAAAGTTGTCAGAACCGCCAGCTGATCCAGCACAGTCCCGTGCAGGTTCGGCATTGCCAGCGCGGCCCACAGAACCAACCCCAACAGAGCCAGACCCGCTATGCCGATCACTGCACGGACGACGTTCATGTGCGCTTCGCCCTAATCCATCAGCCGTTGCATCAGGTAAGTGTACTCCAGCGCGCGCCGGTGCGCAGCCTGGTTGAGGTTCGCCGCCGCCGAGTGCCCGCCTTCGATGTTCTCGTAATATAGCACGGGCATGCCGAGCTCGATCATGCGGGCGACGTATTTGCGCGCATGGCCGGGATGAACGCGATCGTCCTTGGTCGACGTGATGACCAGCGGCGTGGGGAAGTCCGCGCGCGGGCGGAGATTTTGATAGGGTGAGATCGCACGCAGAAACGCGCCCTCTTCGGGATCGCTCGGACGGCCGTACTCATCGACCCAGGACGCGCCGGCGAGCAGTTGGTCATAGCGCAGCATGTCGAGCAGCGGCACCTGCACCACCGCGGCGTTGATCATTTCGGGATGCTGATTGAGCATGACGCCCATCAGCAGTCCGCCATTGGATCCGCCCATGATGCCGAGACGGCGCGGACTGGTGATTCCGCGCTCAACCAGATCGCGTTCGACGGCGTAGAAATCGTCATAGATCACCTGGCGATTGGTACGCAGGCCCGCCTGGTGCCACGCCGGCCCGAACTCGCCGCCGCCGCGGATATTGGCCATCACGTAAACGCCGCCGCGCTCCAGCCACAGTTTGCCGACCGACGGGTTGTAGCTTGGCGTCATGGAGACCTGGAAGCCGCCATAAGCGTAGAGCAGCGTGGGGTTTTCGCCGTTGAGCTGCATGTCGCGCGGACGCACCAGGAAGTACGGCACGCGCGTGCCGTCCCGGCTGGTCGCTTCGAATTGCTCGGCGACAAAGCGCGAAGAGTCGAACTGCGCCGGCAACGAACGAATGGTTCGCGTCCGCGATACATCGTTCTCAAGCGCGTAGAGCGTGTCCGGCGTGACGTAATCCTGATACACGGCGAAGGCGATGTCTTCCGTCGGTGACGAGCCGGCCAGGAACACCGAGCCAGTCGCCGGAATATCCAGCGCCGTCGTGCGCCACTCGCCGCTATCATTGGCGATGCGCAGAATGCGGCCGCGCACGTTTTCGAAGCCGGCGACAAGGATCGCATCGTTGGTGATGGCGATGTCTTCGATCGATTGGCGGTCGTTCGGCGAAAACAACACGGTTGCACGCGGCGCTTCGGCGCCGGCGTCTTCGAGCGGGTAGACGGCCAGCGCGCCTTGCGGCATGCCGCGCCAGGATTCCTCCAGCGTAAACACGAGATTGCCGCGATAGAGGCCGCGGACAGTCGATTTCGCCGGCAGGTTGATGCGTTGCGGCGCCGGCCCGTTCAGCAGCCAAGCGGTGGACTCGAAAAATGTGTCGGCTTCGATCGCCATCGGAATGCGCCGGCCATCGGTATCTTCGAGCGTGCCGGCAAAAACGCCGACATCGGTGATTTGGCCGCGCATCACTTCCGTTGCGCTGGCGAGAGGCGCGCCGCGCCGCCACTGCTTCAGCACGAAGGCGTAGCCGGACTCGGTCATCGTGCCTTCGCCCCAATCGGTGCCGAGCAGCAGCGTGTCGGCGTCGATCCAGGCAACCGACGACTTGGCTTCGGGCGTTACAAAGCCGCCTTCGACAAAACTGCGCTGGGCAATGTCGAATTCGCGCCACGTGGAGGCGTCACGGCCGCCGTCGGAGAGCGAGATCATGCAACGGTCGGCGCCCGCCAGGCAGACGGCGCCCTTGTAGACCCAGTTGGCGTTCTCGGCTGCGGCCAGCGCGTCGATGTCAAGCAGCGTCTCCCAGCGCGGCTCACCGCGGGCGTAGTCGGCCAAGGGCGAGCGACGCCAGATGCCGCGCACATGCGTCTCGTCCTGCCAAAAATTGTACAGATAGCCCTCGCGCACGCCCCCGAGCGCCAAGCGGTCGCGGGTGTTGGCGATCGCCACCGCGTCCGCGTGCAACTGGGCAAAGCGCGGGTCGCCTTCGAGCACCGCCAGCGAGCGGGCGTTCTGTTCGCGCACCCAGTCGAGGGCGCGCTCGCCTTCGATGTCTTCCAACCAGAGATAGGGGTCTTCGCTCGTCATGCTGGCCGTATCCGTCGCAGGCGTGGTGGCGGTCGTGCTGCACGACCCGAGAAAGATGGCCGCCAACGCGGCGAGAGCGAAAACCCGCATCCCTATCCTCTGATCCCCCCATGGACGGGCCAACCAAGCAGATTGGACGCGGTGAGAAAAGCCCCGTCGCTGCGGGGCTTCAAGGAGGCGTACAGGCCGGCGTGACGCCGGCTTTGCCCAGGCGCGCGGGGGGTGCAGAGCCGGCCGAACGCGCCTACACTGGAGCCGATGCGCTATTTCAAGATGAATGGTTGCGGCAATGACTTCGTCATCATCGACGCGCGTTCGCGCGGCTCGTTGCCATTGTCGCAGGCGCAGGCGCGCGCCATTGCCGACCGGCAGACGGGCCTGGGCTGCGATCAAGTGATCGCGGTCGAACGCTCGATCCGGGGCGACGCCTACATGCGGATCTGGAACGCCGATGGAGGCGAGGTCGACGCCTGCGGCAACGCCACGCGCTGTGTAGCATGGCTGTTGATGGAGGAAGGCGGCGCCGTCTCGCGCCGGATCGAAACGCCGGCCGGCATGCTCTACGCCGAACGCGTGAGCGACAGGATCGTCACGGTCGACATGGGCTCTCCGCTGCTGCGTTGGGAAGAGATCCCGCTGGCGCGGGCGATGAACACCGACCGGCTCGACTTCAACGTCGCCGGTTACGACGCGCCCGGCGCGGTCAATATGGGCAATCCCCATGTCGTCTTCTTCGTCAACGATGTGCGCGCCGTGCCGATCGACACGCTCGGGCCCAGGATCGAGTCCGACGCCTTGTTCCCTGACGGGGTGAATGCCGGATTCGCCGAGATACGCTCGCCCGAGCAGATCCGGCTGCGCGTGTGGGAACGGGGCGTGGGCCTCACCAAGGCCTGCGGCACTGGCGCTTGCGCGGCCGTGGTGGCTGCGCATCGGCAGGGTCGCACAGGGCGCAAGGTCGACGTGCTCGTCGACGGGGGTTCACTGGAGATTGAATGGCGCGCAGGAGACGATCGGGTTCTGATGACCGGGCCGATCGAACTGGAGAGTACGGGAGAATTGCCGGCCGCATGAGAGCGCTCATCGTCCTTACGCTTCTCGCGGCATGCGCGACGATGCCGGGTTCTTCGCCGGCGTCTCGTGTCGCCGGCTGCTGGATTGCACGCGATGGTTTAGGTGGCGCGACCACCATGCGCTGGTTTGCAGATCAGCATCATGCCGGCGCGCTGCATGGCGACAAGCTGGTCTATAGCGCAGAAGGGCCCGGCGAGAACGCGCAATACCGGCTCGAACCGCGCGGTGAGAGCTGGACCTTGTGCCAACTGGAAGCGGCCGGAGAGCGCTGCTGGCAGGTCGCGCAAGGCCAGGAAGGCTCGCTCGAGGGCGGGCGCGCGTTCATCGACGCGCATGGCGAGAATCTGCGCATCGCCATCCTTGGCGACGGCGCCGAGCGCATTGTTTTTCAGGGCGTGCGCGACGGCTGCGATTGACGCATGCGCCGGCGCCCGCGCCGGACGGATCCGGCACGGCGCAGGCCTCTGAATGGGAGGCGCTGCATACAGCTTAGGAGCTATCGGCAGGCGCCGGCGCACAGGCGGGCGGCGCTGGTATGAACGCAGCCGGCCCAGGGCCAGCCAGGATCGGAAACAGGCGCGTCAGCAGTCGCCGCATGCGCTGCGCCAGACGGCCAGCATAAACGTCCAGATTGCGCAGGATATCGACCAGCGCGGCGATGGTCGCGGCGAGATGCTTGCCGCCCATGACGCGGCGCAAACGCCCGCCGATGAGCGAGCGGAAGTAGTGCCGCCGGCGCAGATCGCGGCCATACCGCCAATTGCGCAGCCGCGGCTTTGGGCGCACGCCCACAAGCTCCATGCTGCGCACAATGAGCAGGCGCACAGTCAGGCGCTTGAGACCGGCAAACGACACGCGACGCCGACGCACGTGACGTAGCCTGATATCCGCGTCAGCAAACAGCACAGCGCTCACCCACGACAACATCGCCAGCGCCCAGAGGACGAGCCTCTGGCGCCGGTGCGATGTGGTGAGGAAGCGATGCGGTCGTTGCATGGCCCGCAATATAGTTCAGGCGTGAGCCGGTCGAATTCGATTTTGGTTTCTGCTTTGTTTTCAGTGCCGAGCGCTGCGAAAACGTGGAAAACCTCAGGCCCAATCCGCCCGGCCCGGCCGCTCCGCCGTTGATCTTGCCGCAGAGCCGCGCCATGCTCGCGCGCCATCGCAGGGGGAGAACATGGCCGACAAACCGCCGCTCAATGCGACTTTTTTCGCGTTTCGCAAGCGCGATGGCGCCGTGCTGCTACCCGCTACGGTTGTCTACGCCGTGCTGGCGCTGCTGGGATTTGGAGCATTCATCTACCTCAACTGGCAGGCGTTTTCCGATTACATCAATTGGGCGATGGCCATGGATCGGGCCGCCGAGAACGCCGCCGATCCGTCCGCCGTGTTCGCGGGCATGATGCCGCCGGCGAGCGTGATGTCGCTCGGGGGCAGATACTTCCTGTTCTTGATCGTCTATTATCTGTTGCTGGCGGCGTACGAGGCGGCGTGCCTGCGCTGGATGATCCGCGGCGAAGCCCCTGGCCTGTTCGGACTGACGCTCGATGCCGATACGCTGCGCGTCTATTTCACCTATTGGATTTGGTTCTTCCTGGTGATCGCATTCTATATCGCGATTGTCGTTGTGATCGTTGGCGTGGGAGCGGGCGTCGCCGTCGGCGTGCAAGGCAATGCCGAAGCGGCAGGCCCAACCATGGGCATCGCCATGGTCCTGCTGGTGCTCGCCATCCTTATCGGGCTCATCTATTTCAGCGTTCGCTTTGCGCCTGCAGCTGCGACGTCGGTGGCCAAGCGCAGATTCGCGTTCTTCGATGCATGGACGGTCAGCAAGGGCCGCTTCTGGGCGTTGTTCGGCGCGTTCCTGCTGCTGTTCCTCATGTACATCGTGGGTGCGATCATTCTGTCGACAATTGTGATGTTCGCCATGGGCGCTGGCGTCGCCAACCAGCCCGAGCCCCAGAGCATGCAGGAGATGTACGCCTTGCTCGCCGCGCCGAACGTCTGGATCCCAATGGCGATCTGCTACGGGTTGATGATCGTCGGCGCCTTCATGTTTTACGTGGCGCTGTTCGGCGTCAACGCGCGCGAGGCCCAGGCCGCGCTCGAAGAGGGCAAGATTCAAGCGGGGTAGGTCATGGCCGAGCCGGAGCAGAAGCTCGACGCGACGTTTTTCGCGTTCCGTAAGCGGGACCGAAAGTACGTGCTGACGCGCGCGGCGCTCGGCTATTGCATCCTCTATCTCATCCTCGTTGCG
>CAZHWA010000049.1:6997-9352 GCA_964536175.1 uncultured Terricaulis sp.
CACTGAGCTGGCAATCGATCGGCGCCTTCATGGGCTGGTACGGAGCGGCGCTGCAGGAAGCCATGCAAGGGGGCGAGATGCCAGCGCCCCCCGTGGAGATCATCGGCATGATCCCCTATGCGGTGCTGATCGGGCTCCTGTCGCTCGTCTTGTTTGCGGCGTTCGAGGCGGCCTGCCTGCGCTGGCTGGTGCGCGGGGAGAGCGGCGGCGGCGTACTCGGGCTGACAGCCGGCGGCGATACTTGGCGGGTCTTTGCGGTGTACTTCGTGTGGCTGGGTCTGTTCATCGGCTTCGGCATCGCCATTGTGGTGTTCTACGCGGCGATGCAGGCCGTCTCGAGCATGGGCGGGCCGGCCACCGTGATCGCGATGATGCTCGGCGCGCTCGCGCCGCTGGCGTTTCTGGCGCTGTTGATCTTCGCCGCGGTGCGTCTGGCCCCGGCTGCGGCAGTGTCGATTGCGCGCCGGCGATTTGCAGCGTTCGAGGCGCCGCAGGTCACGCGCGGGAGATTCTGGCCGCTGCTCGGCGCATTCGTGATCTTATGGATCGGCTACATGGTGATCGTCATGATCGTCGGCGGCATCATCCAGTTGCCGGCGCAGGAGGTGATGGCGCCGGTGATGGCCGAGATCATGTCGGGCCGCGGCGACGCCGGGCCGGCCATGCTCGAAGCCATGAGTTCGCCCGTCTACCTCGTCTCGATGGGCGCATACATGCTGTTCAGCACCATCGCTTCGATCGTGCTCTATATCGCCATGTTCGGCGTCAACGCGCGCGCCGTGCTGGCGGCGGACGAGGCAACCGCCGCGCCGGGCTAGCCAGCGGCCGTTTTCTTGCCGTTGCGCTTGGTGGCTTTGAGCGCAGCGGCCTGGGCAGCGGCGGCCTTGCGCCTGGGCGCGGTGCGCCCGGCCTGCCGCTTGAGGGCCTGCGCCAGATAGCGGCCGGTATAGCTCTGTTTCACCTTGGCTACATCTTCCGGCGCGCCCTGCGCCACGATGCGCCCGCCGCCGTCGCCGCCTTCGGGCCCGAGATCGATGATCCAGTCCGCGGTCTTGATGACATCGAGATTGTGCTCGATGACGAGCACGGAATTGCCGTTGTCGACCAGCTCGTGCAGCACGTCCAAGAGCTTCTTCACGTCCTCGAAGTGCAGGCCGGTGGTTGGCTCGTCGAGGATGTATAGCGTGCGCCCGGTCGCGCGCTTCGACAATTCCTTGGATAGCTTCACGCGCTGCGCTTCGCCGCCCGAGAGCGTGGTCGCCTGCTGGCCGATATGGATGTAGCCGAGGCCGACGCGCTTCAATGTTTCCAGCTTGTCGCGGATCGAGGGCACGGCATTGAACAGGTTGGCGCCTTCTTCGACCGTCATGTCCAGGACGTCGGCGATGGATTTGCCTTTGTATGCGATCTCCAGCGTTTCGCGATTGTAGCGTTTGCCCTTGCAGGTATCGCAGGTGACGTAGACGTCGGGCAGGAAGTGCATCTCGATTTTGATGACGCCGTCGCCCTGGCAGGCTTCGCAGCGCCCGCCCTTCACATTGAAGGAGAATCGGCCCGGTCCGTAGCCGCGCGCTTTGGATTCCGGCAGCGCCGCGTACCAGTCGCGGATCGGCGTGAAGGCGCCGGTATAGGTGGCCGGGTTCGAGCGCGGCGTGCGCCCGATCGGCGACTGGTCGATGTCGATGATCTTGTCGATGTGTTCGAGACCGAGAATGGCGTCGTGCTCGGCCGGAACCTCGCCCGAGCCGTGCCATTGGCGCGAGACGGACTTGAACAGCGTCTCGATCACCAACGTCGACTTGCCGCCGCCGGAAACGCCGGTGACGCAGGTAAACGTCCCGAGCGGGATGTCGGCGTCGATGTTGTGCAGATTGTTGCCGCGCGCGCCTTTGACCGTGATCGTGCGCCTGGAATTGATGCGCCGGCGCTTCTCCGGGATGGCGATTTCGCGCCGGCCGGTGAGGTAGGCCCCGGTGATGCTCTCATCGCTGGCTTCGATCTCGGCCGGCGTGCCCTGAGCGATGATGCGTCCGCCGTGAATGCCCGCTGCCGGGCCCATGTCGATGACGTGATCGGCGGTGAGGATGGCTTCTTCGTCGTGCTCGACCACCAGCACGGAATTGCCGAGGTCGCGCAGCCGCTTCAGCGTGTCGAGCAGGCGCGTATTGTCGCGCTGATGCAATCCGATCGACGGCTCGTCCAGCACGTAGAGAACGCCGGTAAGACCGGAGCCGATCTGGCTGGCCAGGCGGATGCGCTGGCTTTCGCCGCCCGATAGCGTGCCCGACGCGCGGCCGAGCGAGAGATAGTCGAGGCCGACATCAACCAAGAACCGCAGCCGGTCGTTGATCTCTT
>CAZHWA010000050.1:0-9351 GCA_964536175.1 uncultured Terricaulis sp.
GTCATGGCCCGCTACAAGGTCTACATCATCGACGAAGTGCACATGCTTTCGACGCAGGCCTTCAACGGCTTGCTGAAGACGCTCGAAGAGCCGCCGCCGCATGTGAAGTTCATTTTCGCGACAACCGAAATCCGCAAAGTTCCGGTTACTGTGCTGTCGCGCTGCCAGCGGTTCGATCTGAAGCGCATCGACAGTGAACGGCTTGCCGAGCACCTGGCGACAATCTGCGCAAAGGAAGGGGTGAGGGTCGATCCTGACGGACTTGCGCTGATCGCGCGCGCAGCGGAAGGTTCTGCGCGGGACGGTCTGTCGCTGTTGGATCAGGCGCTGGTGCAGAAACCCGGCGAGACCGTCACAGCGGCAGAAGTCCGCGACATGCTCGGCTTGGCCGATCGGGGGCGCGTGCTTGACCTGTTCGAAGCAATGGCGCGCGGAGACGCCAAGACCGCAATCGTCGAAGCGCGTGCGCAATACGACAGCGGCGCAGACCCAACGCTGATCCTGAGAGACTTGCTCGATGTCGGGCACGAAGCCGCGCGCGCGCAAACGTTAGGCGCTGAGGCGCGCATTGTCGGCGGCGCCGATTGGGTGGCGCGTGTGCGCGGAATTGCCGAAAAGCTGACGCCGGCGCAGCTCTCGCGTCTGTGGCAAATGCTGTTGAAGGCGCTCGAAGAAGCAGGCAAGGCCCCCGATCCGATCGCGGCAGTGGAAATGACGATGGTGCGTCTGTGCGCAGCGCAATCGCTGCCGCCGCCGGAAGACGCCGCGCGCATGCTTAGGGGGGAAGCGCCAATATGGACCGCCGGCTCCTCGCCGGCAGGCGCTGAGGCGGCAAGCAAAGACGCAACTGTCAATCGTTCGACGCCTGCGAATGCCGGCGAGGGCGCGGGCGGTCCACATTTTCGCTCATTCGAGGACGTCATCGCCCGCGTCGCCGAAGAACGCGACATTGAGCTGGAGCTTGCGCTTGAGCGCATGAAGGTAACGCACTTCTCGCCACAGGGCGAGATCGAGTATGTGGCTGCGCCCGACCAGCCGCGCGACCTGGTGCGCCGCCTCAAGGCCTTTCTGGAAGAACACAGCCCGTTTGAGTGGCGCATCCGGAGCACTGACGAGCGGGCGGCGCCTGTCGAAAGTCTGGCGGAACGGCGCAAACGCGAGGAAGAGCGTGCGCTCGAAGAACTTAAACGCCAGCCGTTCGTTGCAGAGGCGCTGCGCGCGTTTCCCGGCGCGCAGATCGTGCAGGTGCGCAATCCAGCCGAGGAGAATACGGCGAGCGGCGATGTCGCGCCGTTCCCAAAGAGAGACGCCTCCGCGCCCTCCCCGGCGCGCAAGAAGGAAGCCGAGCAATGAAGGACATCTCGCAAATCATGCGTCAGGCCCAGCAAATGCAGGCCAAGATCGCCGAAGCACAGAAGAAGCTTGAAGCCATGGAAGTCGAAGGCACGGCCGGCGGCGGCATGGTGAAAGTGAAACTCTCGGGCAAGAATGCGATGGTTGGACTCGCCATCGACCCATCGCTCATGAGCGATGACCGCGAAATCCTCGAAGACCTGATCAAGGCCGCGCACGACGACGCCCGTCGCAAGCTCGAAGACGCGCAAAATGAGGAAATGAAGGGCTTGTCCGGCGGCCTGGGCATCCTGCCCGGCTTCAAGATGCCGTTCTAGGTCGTGCGCCTCTCGCTTCCGCTCTTCCTGTTCGTCGCCTTGAGCCTCGGCGGGGGCCTGCTGATCGGCGCGTTCAATACGCCCGGAGAGTGGTACGCCGCGCTCGAAAAGCCGCCGTTCAATCCGCCAGGCTGGCTGTTCGGTCCGGTCTGGACCACGCTCTACATCCTCATCGGCATTGCAGGCTGGCGGGTTTGGCAGGCGGCGCGCTCAACCTCCTCCATGTCGCTGTGGTGGGCGCAGATGGCGCTCAACTTCGCCTGGTCGCCGGTGTTCTTTACCCTGCACAATATCGGGGCCGCATTCGCAGTCATCCTTGCGCTGCTGGTGGTCATCCTTGCCTTCATCGTGCTGACCTGGAAGCGGGACAAAACGGCTGCGCAACTTTTCATCCCGTACGTTGCATGGGTTGCATTCGCTTCATTGCTCAACGGCTCGATCCTCTCTCTCAACAGCTGACATGCGCTCCAAATCCATCACAGCCGCGCCAGAGATCGAGGCGCTGATCGCACTGCTCTCCAAAGTGCCTGGCCTCGGACCCCGCTCGGCCCGGCGCGCGGCGCTGCAATTGCTCAAGAAGAAGGACCAGCTGATGCTCCCGCTTGCCGCCGCGCTCGGGGAGGCGGCGGAGAAAGTACGCGCCTGCTCCAATTGCGGCGCGCTCGATACGCAGGACCCCTGCGCGCTCTGCTCGGCGCCGGATCGGGACGACAGCCTCATCTGCGTGGTCGCTGAGGTGGGCGATGTGTGGGCGCTCGAGCGCGCCGGCGCGTTCAAGGGGCGCTATCATGTGCTCGGCGGCGTGCTCTCGGCCCTCGACGGCGTTCGTCCGGAGGACCTGCGCATCGCCAAGCTGATTGAGCGCGCCTCTGCGCCGGGGGTGCGCGAAGTGATCCTTGCGCTTTCCGCTACCGTGGACGGACAAACCACGGCGCACTATCTCGCCGAGCGCCTGCAGCCGCTCGGCGTGACGACCAGCCGACTGTCGCATGGCGTGCCTGTCGGCGGCGAACTCGATCTGCTTGACGACGGCACTCTGTTCGCGGCGCTGCAGAGCAGGCGTCCGTCTTAGCCGCCTGGGTGACGCTCGAGACACTTAGTCCGCGCGCGCGTCACGCGCGGGTCCATGTTGCCGGTTTCGCGGAAGCGGGCGAGCGCGGCTTCGTACTCTTCGTACGTGAGCGTGCGCGTAAGCCGATCCCAGGTACAGGCGCAAACAGCGCTTTCGCTCGGACAGGAGACCTCGAAGCGCGCCCGCGCCGCCTCGGGATAAGGATTGGGGGCGCTCTGCCCGCAAGCCGATAGCGCGACCGCTGCGCCAAGGGCGATTCCAGCCCGTAGCATCGCAATACTCCCACTCGGCAAATCCTGCCGCGCTCTAGCGCCGATTATGCGCTGGCACGGTTAAAAGAGCACGTTAGAGACGCGGTTAAGGCGCTGGCGGATTCTGGACCGGCGTTTCGTCGCGGTCACGACATTCCACAGCAAACTGCTGCACCTGGCCATAGAGCGGGTGCATGCGCCGCTCGTCCGGGGGGAGCAGTTCGAACGCTGCGAACTCGTCGGCGGCTATTTCCCGTTCGATCTTTTCCCAGGTGCAGGGGCAGACGCCTTCTGCAGGGCGTTGGGCTTCGCACGCGCGCATGAAGTTGACCTCATACTGCGGCGGATAGGCCTTCGGTCCTTGCGGGCCGCAGGCGCCGAGCAGCGCGAAAATTGTCACGGAGGCAATGCGCATGGCCCGTTCACGCGTCTGTTGGGTCACCCTGAAACACGCCGAAATGTTGCCTTCGAGGTCTAGCAGATAAGTGCGTGGCCCTACTAGCACCGATAAGCGATAACCGAAAACCGGCAACCGGAAGCCGACTGCTAGTTCGCTCCCTCTTCCAGCAACCTTCGACCGATCACGTGCGCCTGAATTTCGCCGGCGCCTTCGAAAATATTGAGGATGCGCGCATCGCAAAGGACACGGCTGATTGGATATTCCAGCGCAAAGCCGTTGCCGCCGTGAATCTGTAGCGCGTTGTCGGCGGCAGCCCATGCTACGCGCGCAGCAAGGAGCTTGGCCATGCCCGCCTCCAGGTCGCATCGCTTGCCCGAATCCTTCCGGCGCGCCGCAAAATACGCGATCTGTCGCGCGGCCATTATCTCGGCGGCCATCATCGCCAGCTTGTTGGCGACACGCGGGAAGTTGAAAATCTCCGTCCCGAATTGCCTGCGCTCCGACGCATACTGCAGCCCGAGTTCCAGCGCGCATTGCGCAACGCCGACGGCCCGCGCAGCAGTCTGGATGCGGGCGCTTTCGAAAGTCGCCATCAGCTGCTTGAAGCCCTGGCCCTCGATTCCGCCCAGCAGATTGGCTGCCGGCACGCGGAAGCCGTCGAAGCCGATCTCGTACTCTTTCATCCCGCGATAGCCGAGCACCTGAATTTCGCCCCCGCTCATGCCGGACGCGGGAAACGGATCGCCGTCGCTTCCGCGCGGCTTTTCCGCCAGCAGCATGGAAAGTCCGCGATGATCGGTGTTGGCGGGGTCGGTGCGCACCAGCAGCGTCATCAGGTCCGCGCGCGCAGCATGGGTTATCCAGGTTTTGGCGCCCGTTACAACATAGGCGTCGCCCTCGCGCGCGGCGCGCGTCTTCAGGGACGCTAGATCCGAACCGACGTTGGGTTCAGTGAAGACCGCCGTCGGTAGAATCTCCGCCGATGCAATTCTTGGCAACCAGTGCTCTTTCTGTGCCTGGGCGCCGCCGGTGACGATGAGCTCAGCGGCAATTTCCGAGCGCGTGCCCAGCGAACCGACGCCAATATAGCCGCGCGACAGTTCTTCGGAGACGACGCACATCGCCGTCTTGCCAAGACCTGCCCCGCCGTATTGCTCTGGAACCGTGAGCCCAAATACGCCGAGCTCGCCCATATGCTGGATGATTTCGAGCGGGATGAGTTCGTCACGCAAATGCCAGCCATGCGCGTGCGGAACGACTTCGGCATCGGCGAACTTGCGGAACTGATCGCGGATGAGCTCGAGGTCGTCATCGAGGCCGGTGATTTCGAGCGTGGCGCGCCCGCGTCCATCGCGCAGTGCGTGCGCGAGGCGAGTCTTCTCGTCTTGCGAGACCTGAATCGGCGCGCCCGGCGCCTCGATGCCGAAATCGGCCGCCCGGATTGTCTCCCCTTGCGACATCGGCACGCCACCTGAGAGCTGTGCGCAGTATTCGCCGGCGAGCAGCTTCGCCAACAGCTGTTCCGTTTCGCCAAACTTGCCTTTTTCGCTTAGAGTCCGCGCCCAATCGCGGACCTCGCGCAGCGTTTGCGCATACGTTGCGACCCATGCGAGCCCGTGCACGACATGTTGCTCGCGGTCGAGCGCTGCGCGATCCAGTTTTCCCGAGACGGTCACCCTTGGCTTGACCGCGTGGCGTGCCGCATCCGCGTACGCCCGCGCCATGGCAACGACATCTTCCAGCTGAGACTGAATATCGGTCATCCGCCCTCACGATTCCGGCTTCAGCTTAGACCGCGCATTATCGGTTGCGAAGACGGGACGGGGCGTCGATGATTGCTGAAAGCTGGCTTATCGCCGCGGGAGCTCTGGTTCATGCGCATCGTCCTCGCATTTGCCGCCATGACGGTCATGGCCGCCTGCCAACCCCCGCCGCGCCAAACACCAGTGACAGACGCCGCCGCGCCGGTGGCGATTGTGGCGACGCCGGCGGCTGACGCTCGAGTGTCGAGCCCGCTCAGGGTAAGCGGGACGGCGCCGGCCGACTGGTACTTCGAGAACCAGTTTCCGGTGAGGCTCGTCGATGTGCAGGGCGAGGAAATGGCCTTTGCGCCGGCAACGCCGCGCGTAAACTGGACTGAACCCGGCGACAAGCCGTTTGACGCCGAACTCACGTTCGACGTTTCAGCAGAAACGCCGGCGACTCTGGTACTCGAGGAGGATATGCTGGGCGACAACGCGGCGCCGCGCCAAGTTCGGATTCCCGTCGTATTGATCCCGAACGGATGAGCCAACTGACGATGTCGAGGAGTAGGACCATGCTGAGAGGGATATCGCTGTCCTGCGCTTTGCTGCTGACCAGTTGTATGGATGCCCAGGATGTGCGCATTCAGCGCTCAGCAGACGCCGACGACATCGAAATTGAGGCGCCGCTGGCCGGCGCGCGCATCAGCTCGCCATTGCGCGCCTCAGGCACGGCCGACAACAGCTGGTACTACGAGGCGGTCTTTCCGGCGCGGTTGATGAATCGTGACGGCACGGTGATCGCTGAGGCGCCGGCGATCGCTGCATCCGACTGGATGCGCGAGGGCGCTGTGCCGTTCAATATCGAAATGGCGTTCACGGTCGAGGAAGAGACGCCCGCCAGTCTCGTGCTCGAGGAGGACGCACCCGGCGAGGATAGGACGCCTCGTCATGTACGCATCCCAGTGGTGCTGGTTCCCCAATAATCGCCGCGCTCCCTGCTCAGCTCATCCACCTGAGCGTCGTCGGCTGAATGGGGTTGACGAACTCCCGCTTTTCTTCGCGACTCTTCATCCATTCGCGTTTAAGCCGATGGTACCATTTCGCCTGCACGTCGATGTCGTCGATATAGAGCATGGTTTGCTCGTACTTGAGCCCCGTATTCTGCAAATCGACCATGCGCCCATCCTGATCTAGAAATTCCCGCCCGGCGGGGATGAGGACGGGCTTGATGACATCGAGCAGCGGCGCGTTTTTCCAGTAGGTGACCTGCGTAATACGCGTCGAGGAGTCGTTTTCCGGCGTGAGACAGGTCAACGTAAACAGACGCGCGCTCGGATTCTCCACCACCTCCCAGCGAAACCCGGGCAGCATGAACGAAATTTCGGTTGTCACCTGCCCGCCGAACAGCATGCGGTAGGCCAGCGAATTGCCGCTCGGCGCATGACGCTCGATCGCCCAGCCGCGCTCGCGCGGCACGAAGCGTTTTTCTTTCGGGCGCCGGCCCGCGCTCGGCGGGCGCCACCACCACTGATTATGCACGTACGGCACGTGCGCGGGGTCCATCAGGCCCACCACCGCATTATCCATGCTCGCCGCGAAGATGCGATGGATCGTGAACTTGGGTTCGCGGAAGTCGCCCAGATCGAACTCAGGCGGCGCTGGAGGTTCGCCCGAGAAACGTTTGTCGGCGGCCACGAAGATCAACACGATGCCGTTGGCTTCGTGGGTTGGATAATGGCGCACCCGGATGTTGTTTGGATCGTAGGGCTGTCCTTCCACCAATGATGGGATTTGCCGGCACACGCCATCTCGCGTGCCGAAGCGCCAGCCATGATACGGGCATTCGACTGTCTGCACCCCATCCGTCACCTCGATATGCCCAGCCGACAGCGGCACCGCGCGGTGGGGGCAGATGTCTCGCAAAGCAAAGGCGCGTCCCTCGCCGTCGCGTCCCAGCACGACCGGTTCGCCCAGGATTTCGCGCCGGAACATCTCGCCGCGCTTCACCTCGCGCGATGTCGCCGCAAAATACCAGATGTCTGTCAGCAGGTCGGTCATGGTCGCCCGGCGAAATACATGATGGCGCCGATGCCCACAAAGCCCAGCGCCGCCGATGCGACGATGACGCACACGCAAAGCACGGCGTAAAGGCCCCGCCTGAACCGGTAATCGCCGGGCCGCGCGCGATTCAGGGCGCCGCCGGCGAAGAACAGCGCGCCCATCGCGCCCAGTACGACGCCCGCAAGCGCCGTGAGGTAGACCGCAAACTGGGCGAGTAGCAGCACTCAGCGCGCGACGATGGTCACGCGGAAGCTGGCCGCCGGCGCCACATCGGTCTCCCAAGGCCGGCGCTGTTCGATCAACAATTCTCCCGTACCCGGCCCGGTTGCCGCGAACATCAACACTTCCCAATGCCTGCCGCCGGCGTAGCCGGGCTCCCGCTGCTCAGCCCGCGTGGGCCCGCTCGCCTCGCCGGCGCGCGTCAGGAACTCAGGCAGCTGCGCCGGCTGCCAGACATAGCCTGCCGTCGGCACGCCAACGAGTTCGATGGCGAAGCGCTGATTGACGCCAACTTCGATCGTCTGGCCGTCTTGCTCCGCCGAGATGCGCAAGCCGACATCCTCAGGCGTAGGCGCCGGCAGCGTCTGCCGGCCGCCCTCCTGCGTTGGGCTGTCGGAAGGCGCGCACGCCGCCACCGCCAGGACGAGCACCAAGGCGCGCATCATTGCATTGCTCCTGCTTCCATGAGGCTAATGTAAAATCGGATCATGCGGTCCAAATTTGCAATTGAGATGCGCTCGTTAACGCCATGCAGCCCTTCGATGTCCTCGCTCGATAGCAGGATAGGCTGAAAGCGATAAATGTTCTCCGCGACCGGCGCGTAGTAGCGAGAATCCGTGCCCGCGAGAACAAGCCCGGGGGCGACCGGCGTGTCCGGCAGGATATCGCGCGAAACGGCGGCAATGAGAGCGTAGCTGGACGAGCTCGTGCTGGAGATCGCCGTCGCCTCCCGCGGCGCCTCGGCCCAATCGACTGTGACCCCGCTTAAGCCAGCCACCGCTGCGCGGGCGCGGCGCAAAAGATCGTCGGCGCTGTCGCGCGGATGAATGCGCAGATTGATCATGGCCGTAGCTTCCGCTGGCAAGACGTTCGGCCTGATCCCGCCCTCGACCATCGTTGGCGCGATAGTCGTGCCGAGCAGCGCCTGCGCAGTCGGATCGCCCTCCATGCGCTGACGCAACATCGGCGCAAACATCCACTCATTAGCGACCGCCATGCGTGTCGTTGAGGAAAGCTCCGGTGCGAGCGCGCGCATCATCGCCAGCGCCGGTCCGCCCTCAAGGCTGCGTTCGATCGGCATGGCGTGGATCCGGTCCACCGCTTCGGCCACAAGCGACACAGCCGTTTCCGCCGGCGGCATGGAGGAGTGTCCAGGCTGGCCAATGGCGCGGATCCGCAGCGTGCCTGAGCCGCGTTCGGAAATGCCGATCATCGCCGCCGGCCCCCCAGTGAGCGGATGCCGCTCAACCGCCGCCATGCCCTCGTCGAGCGCAAACCAGGCGTGCACGCGGCGCTCGGCCAGCAGCGAGGCGATGCGGCGAGCGCCTTGGTCGCCACCGATCTCCTCGTCATGGCCGAAGGCGAGGTGAACGGTGCGCCGCGGCTGGCGCCCTTGCGCCGCCAGAAATTCAGCCGCTTCCAGGATCGCCACCAGCGATGCTTTGTCGTCGATAGCGCCGCGGCCCCATACTGCCTCGCCCTGGATTACACCGCCGAATGGGTCGACGCGCCAAGCCGCGCGCGTGTCGTCGGCGACGGGCACGACATCCTGGTGCGCCAATAGCAGTATCGGCGGCTGCGCCGCGTCTGATCCAGGCCATGTGTAAAGCAGCGAAAGCTCACCGACGGTCTCGCGCCGTGCAACAGCATGAAACGCAGGATAACGCGCGCCCATCCAGGCATGAAATTGCTCGAATTGGCTGCGGTCCTCGCCTTCTTCCACCAGGGAGACCGTGCGAAAGCGGATAGCCTCGCCCAGCCTGATCGCCGCAGCGCTGGCGTCGACAGCATAGCCCTCAGTGTCCGGAATGGCGACATTGGCCGGAGGCGGCGGCGCCGTGAACGACATCGTGCGATAGCCCACGAAACCGGCCACCGCGAGGACCATGACGGCGATCGCCGCGACCGCAAGACGTAGCATTTCCGCACTCCC
>CAZHWA010000051.1:0-9243 GCA_964536175.1 uncultured Terricaulis sp.
TCCGCTGCGAAATGCGCGGGGACGTACATCTCAGCGCCCCTCCCCTCCCCCTGGACGGGGGAGGCGTCGGGGGTGGGGGTGACGCACGGAGTGGGCGGGACTGCGCACGTGCGGCGCTGAAGTCAATGTTCTCATCACCCCTCCGCCTGCCCCCTCCTCCTCAAGGGGAGGGGGAGTTTCGTTCACTCCGCCGGTACAGCAGCGGCTTGCTGTTGCGCTTGCTGCGCGGCCCAGGCCTGCTTGATCGAGCGCGAGGTCTTGCGCGAGCCGTCCGGGCTCCAGCCTGGCGGGCCGAACAGATACCCAAGCACTTCGCGGACATTCTTTGCGCCGCGCACATCGCGGAGAATGCCGAGCCATTCGTGGAAGGCGACACGCAGCGGATTAAAGGTGCCGAGTTGGCTGATGATGCCGTAGCGCGGCTTTTCCTTGTCGTCCTCGGGCACGAACGTGCCGAACAGGCGATCCCAGATGATGAGCACGCCAGCATAATTGGCGTCGAGATATTTGGCGTTGACGGCGTGGTGTACGCGGTGGTGCGAGGGCGTGTTCAACACCCCTTCCAGCGGGCCCATCCGGCCGATCGTCTCGGTATGTATCCAGAACTGATAGACAAGGCTGATGGCCGAGAACATCAACACCATGAGCGGGGGAAAGCCGATCCACACCAGCGGCAGCCAGAAGACGAAGCTGAGCGAGAGCGTTCCGGTCCAGGTCTGACGCAGCGCTGTCGTGAGATTGTAGTGCTGCGAGGAGTGATGGATGACGTGGCTGGCCCAGAACCAGCGCCGCTCGTGGGCGATGCGGTGAAACCAGTAATAGGCGAGATCTTCTGCGAAGAAGCACGCCACCATCACCGGCAGCGTCCAACCGAGATCGAACAGACGGAATTGATAGACCCAAAAATACGCAGCGACGGCGAGGCCGCCGAAGGCGATGCCGAACACGCGGTTGCCGAAGCCCATCATCAGGCTCGTCAGCGAATCGCGCGCCTCGTAGCGGCCGCGGCCTGTCAGGCGCACATAGATCATCTCAATCAGGATGAGCGCCACAAACGCCGGCACCGCGTAGGTGATGATCGGCGGGATGTCGAACGGCGGCTGCGGCGCCTCGACGGCAAGACCGGGAACGGGCGCGGTCACGATGCTTCTCCTGCCGCGAGCCGGGCGAGCCAGGGCGGCGTCTCGTCAATCGCCAAATCTAGAGGCGGAAAGCCAGTATCCGCAAATGCGACGTTGAACCTGCCGTTGCGAAAACGGAAACGGGCTGCGGACGCCGGCAGCGCGCGCGCGCCGATATCGGCGCCCATGACGCGGGCGATGAGGAGCCTGCCGTCATCCAGCCGCGCCAGCGCGCTCTTGCCATCCGCCGCCAGCACAAAGCGGTCGAGACTCGCCCCTTCGGCGGCGGCGAGCCGCTGCAATTCTGTTTCGTCCAGGCGCGCCGAGCTGCGAAAGCCGAGCGCGGCGGCGATGCCGGCCATGAACAGAACAGCGAGGATGGACGCAGCCAGCACCGGCGCTTCCTCGACCCATAGCTGCAGGTAGGCCGCAAAGCTCATCCGGTCAGACCGAGGATGACGACAAGCGAGAAAAAGATAGAGGCGACGATGATGGCGAAGTTGAGCAGGAGAAAGGTGCGCCAGAGCGCGGAAAACCAGCCAAGCGCATAGGCGCCCTTGAGCTGGAAGTACATGTGAACCGGCAACGCCAGCAGCAGCCAGCCTGCCGTCCAGTTGATCAGCGGCAACCTGCCGATCAACGCGACGGTCGAGAACAGGATCGCGGCGAAGGCAAGGCCGTAGAGCGCGAACGACATGTGATCGTACAGCGTCACGCCGCGCTTCCACAGAAACAGAAGCGCGATGAATGGCAGGGACAGCGGCGCCAACAGGAAGGAGAATTTCGAAGCGGCGTCCTGGATTTGATAGAGCGCGAGATCCGGATTGCGCAGCGTCTCCAAAGCGCGCGCGTTGAGCGCGGGGTGGCCCATATTCACGTCAACTTCGCCGCGGTCGATGGCCGCGCGAAGCTCGTCCTGCCAGGTCGAGCCTTCGGGCACAGGCTCGCCGGCGATGGAGAGAGAGACCTCAGGACCGCCTCGGCGCGATTCGTCCGGCTCTGTCCCAGCAGAGCGTTGCGCCAGTTCTCGTTCGAGGCGCTGCACCTCGCCTGCGGCGATGCGCACGGCGCTTTCGGTCAGGCGGCGTTCGGCGCCGGCCGGCGCTTGCTCGAGGTCGGCGCGCGCCTGCGCCAAGTCTTGCCGCGCACTGGCCAGTTCTTCGGCGGTCGGCGCCGTCCGCGCGCCGCCGAAGTCTGCTGGCGTATCCACGGTCGAGAACGCGAAGAACATCAGAAAGATGGACAGCAAGAAGGTCGCCAGCGGCGAGACGTAGCGGGCGCGCTTGCCGAAAATGTAGTCGTGGGTCAGCGTGCCGGGGCGAAACAGCAGCATCGGCAGCGTGCGCCAGGCCTTGGTGTCGAAGTGCCAAAGGCTGGAGATGAATTCGCCGACGAGACCGTGGAGCGTGCGATGCGGCCGGGCGGACTGGCCGCAATTGCTGCAATAGCGCCCGCCCGCGAGCGGGGCGCCGCAATTGAGGCACGGGCCCTCGCCGGCTGCGCCTGGATCGCCCCTCTCGATAGCGCCAGCGACAGCGCCAGCCGTCGCCAAAGCGCCTGCGGCCTCGATTTCCCCGCTCATGGACGAACTTTCAGGCGCCTAATCGCGCCGATCAAGCCTGTGCGCCGCGACGGGGACCGTCGGCGGCTTGTTCGTCTTCTACATTGGTAATGAAACCGAGATCGGACCGGGCCACGGCCTGCGGCAGGCGTTTGGGCGCAGCCGCCGGCGGGCATTTGACGGCGTCTGCGGTGATGGGCTCCAGTCCCTCCTGCTCCAGCGCGAGCACGGCCAGTCCCTCGGCTTCCTCGATGGTTCGGGCCCAGACGAACACGGCGGTCACAGCGCCGTCATAGCGGCGCGACCAGGCGCGCGCGCGTCGATCGAGCCGCGATTCCACTACAACACGCCAAAACGGCATGGGCGCGCGCACCAGGCCTGCGCGAAAGGCGAACGTCCAAAACCGACTGAGACCGCGCTTCAACTTCAAGCGTTCCACTCCGGCTTGCGTTTCTCAAGAAACGCGGCGAGCCCTTCTTTGCCTTCCCGCGAGGCGCGCCGCTGAGCGATCCGGCGCGCGGTCTCGCGCGAGAGGCTGTCATCGATCTTGTGTCCCGCAACGAAGCGCACGAGTGCTTTCGCTTCCGCCACGGCGCCCGGCGCGGCAGCAAGCGCCAAGTCGACCAATCGCTCCATGATCGCCTGCAAACCGGCCTCGTCGTCAACCACGTAGTGCACCAAACCGATTTTTTCTGCGTATTGGGCGTCGAATTCCTCGGCGCTGGCGAACAGCGCGCGGGCCATGCGGGAACCGATTGCCTCAATGACATACGGCGCCACCGTCGCAGGCGTCAGCCCAAGGCGCACCTCGGAGAATCGGAACCGGGCGCCCTTGACCGCCACCGCCACGTCGCAGGCGGCCAGCAGCCCTGCGCCCCCGCCCATGGCCGCGCCTTGCGCCAGCGCGACGGTAAGCTGAGGCAGTTCATAAAGGTGGCGCAGCATGCGCGCGAGGGCCAGCGCATCGGTTTCGTTGTCGTCGAGCGTGCGCTCGCCGCCGCGGCGCATCCAATCGATGTCGGCGCCGGCGCAGAACGTGGGACCGGCCCCGCGAATGAACACAACGCGCACCCGGTCGGCGCCTTTCAGCGTCTCAAAATGCTCGGCGAGGTTGGCGATCACCAGCTCGTCGAAGGCGTTGCGCTTCTCGGGCCGGTTGAGCGTAAGGACGGCGACGCCCGCGGGCGTGACGTCCAGCTGGACCGGTTCTGGGGCGAGCGTCATGTCGCGGCTCCTAAGGCGCTCAGGAACGCCTGAGGGCGTTCGGCTTCAGGCGTTTCGAACAGTTTCAGCTGCTGCACGCCAGCGAAAAAATATTCGAAGTCTTCCGGCGGTTCGGCCTGCTCGATGAACACCGGCGTCAGCTTCTTGCGGTAACGATCGGCAAGATAAATCTCGCGCTTGACGTGGTCGCTCTCGAAGGCGGCATTGGAACACATGACGACAACGCCGCCTGCCGTCTTGATCGCGCGTACGATTTCGCCGGCCCAGCCCTGGCCTGCGGCGATGCTGTTCTGGTCGATCCAGAAATCGCGGCCTTGCGCTTTAGCCGCTTCGATCACCGGCAGCACATCGGGCGCGTTGGCGCGCGCATAGGAGACGAAGACGAGGTTCGGCGCCGTTTCAGCCGCGGCGGCGGGCGGCGATGCTTGCGCACGTGCGCGCCTGGGCCGGTATAGCGCGCGCCAAGCGGCCCAAAGCATACCGAGCGCGAACACGCCCCCAGCCCCAGCCAATGCAAGCGTCAGCCAGAGCGGCCAAGCCGCGACGCCGTCGAACCTGGGTTCGGCAACAACAGCGCTTTGATTGACGTTTATGTACGACACCGCCGCCAGACCAGCCAACACAACCAGCCCAACGATCCACCACAGCCATGCGTGGCCGCCGCGCCGGCGCGGCGCCGCGGCAGGACTGTGCGGCGCATCGTGCGCAGGCGATCCGCTTAGGACGCCCTGTATTGCTGTGGCCACGCCCTGCCATTTGAACTCGCGCTGGGCTTCGAAGCTGGCGTCGATGGCCGACAGATCGCGCAGGCCCACAGGCGCGACGCCGTTGTCGAGCTTGACGACGACAAGGCGCTCATCGGTCCAAGCGTCGAGCGCGCGCTGTTCGAGCCGCAGCCGCGCAGGCGCGAACACAAAATCCTTGGAAAGCAGGAGCACAACCACGTCGCTGGCCTGCACCGGACGAAGCGCGGCCGCGCCGTCGTCCAGCTCTACGAATTGGCCGCGCCGCTCCAGGAAGCGCTCCAGGGCTTCGGCCGCCTCGCGGTCGGCTGGCGCGTGCGCAATGAAGATGGTCATGGCCGCCTGTTTAGCCAGACCGGGCGGCGCGGGAAACCGAGCCAGTGCGTTCTCATTGCGCCTTAACACACCGGGCCTATCCTCTACGGTGGATAAAGATGAAGCCGAGCCTTGCCGACGTCGCCTTCCTGAAGCACGCGAGCCCGGACCTGCTGGCCGTTGCGGACGCGGAAACGGAATGGTTTTCGCTGCCGGCCGGCTGGCCGCTGATGCACGCAGGCGAGCCGCCTGAGGGCGTCTGGTTTCTGGTGTCAGGCTCGCTTGCCGCGTTCAGACCGGCTGACCGCGGCTATCGGGCGCTGGGCTACATCCGCCCCGGCGAACCGGTCGGCGAAATGGCGATGGTGGCGCGCGAGCCGCATACGGCCAGCGTGTTTGCGATGCGCGACAGCGAACTTCTGAAGCTGACGCCCGACGCTTTCGACCGGCTGGTCGAGGCCGACCCCAAACTCATGCAGCACATGGCCCGGCTGATGCTGGCGCGCGCACGGCAGCCAATCACGTCCAGTCCGCGCGCCGAGCCCAAAGTGTACGCCTTCATTTCGACCTCGCCGAGCATCGATCTGCCGTTGCGCGCGCGCACGCTACAGGCGGCGCTGAAGCGGCTGGGCGCGCGGGCCGCGATCATGACTGAGAATGACGAGCGCGCGCTGAGCAGCGAAGGCATGACCAGCGCCTGGTTCGATGCGCTCGAGCAGAAGAACGATGCGGTGTTTCTGCTCTCGCCCATCGCCGACACGCGATGGTTCCGCACCTGCATCCGACAGGCCGACCGCATCTGGTTCTTCGCCCGCGCCGACGCGCGGCCCTCGCCGCCGCTGCTGTCTCCTGAAGAACCTTCGCCGGCGCGGCAATTCCGGCTGGTGGATGTCGTTCTGCTGCATCATGGCAGCGACCGTAAAGCCGCCACCACGGACGAATGGCGCCTCGCCTGCGAGGCGGCGCGGCTGTTCCACTGGCGCGGTCTGGACGATGCCGACGCCGCGCGGCTGGCGCGCGTGATTGCGCGCCGGTCCATCGGGCTTGTGCTGTCCGGCGGCGGCGCGCGCGGTTACGCCCATATCGGCGTCATTCGCGCGTTGCGCGAAGCCGGCCTGCCGTTCGATACCATCGGCGGCACCTCGATCGGCGCAGTCATTGCGGCGTGCGCTGCGATGGGATGGGACGACAATGAAATCGAGGAACGCATCCGCAAGGCCTTCGTGGAAACCAATCCGCTTGGCGATTATGTGCTTCCGGTCGTGGGGCTCGTGCGTGGCCGGCGCGTCGAGGATCGACTCGAAGAGCACTTCGGCGACACGCTGATCGAGGATCTGACGGTTCCGTTCTTCGCCGTCTCGACCAATCTGGTGGCCGGCGACACTCGCATCCATCGCGCCGGCCTGCTACGCCGCGCACTGCGCGCTTCCATCTCGCTGCCCGGGATTCTGCCGCCGGTATTCGACGGCCCGCATGCGCTTCTGGTCGACGGCGCTGTGTTGAAAAATTTCCCCGTCGATGTGCTGAGAGAAATGCATCGCGGCCCGACCATCGGCGTGGATGTTGCGCGGCGCGACACCATCGACCCTGAGGACTTCCGCGATCCGCCCGGCTTTCTCGGCTGGGTGGCCGCGCACGGATTTCAGAGCGCACCGCCAATCGCCTCGCTGCTGATGCGCGCGGCGACACTGGCGGTGGACCCATGGGAAGGTCGCTCGGGCGCGGATCTGTTGATTGCGCCGGAAATGGCTGACATGGATATGCGGGACTGGAAGCGCTTCGACACCGCGGTCGCCGCCGGCTATGAGGCAGCGGTCGCCGCATTGCAGCGCCCGCACGGCCTGTTCAGCGCGCCGCCACAAGACGAGATCGGCGATCTGGCCGGCAATGCAGCGATGGCGGTCGCCGAATAGGCTGACGCACAGCTTCCACGCCGTTATGGTCCGCCGCGATTCCGGGGAACGCTATGCGCCTTGCCTTGCTGATGTTCGCGGCCGTGACGCTGTGCGCGTGCGGGCCGCAACGCGAGAGCGCGACGACAGGCTGCGCACGCACGGCGACTCACCAGGTGACCTGGACAAACCCGGATGCGCCCGACTCGATCCAGGCGCGCGCCGATGGCCCCAGCTGCCTGCAAGCCGTGGTGACGTTCGTCGCACGCAATGCAGACGGCGATCCGCTCTGGGCGTTCGCGTCCACGTATTACGACATGACGGCCGGCGGCGCGGCGCCGGAAGGCGCGGCGCCGGTTTCGGCAGCGGACATGGACAGATTTCTCAACGCCTGGGCGCAGGTCACCCAGATGCGCTCAAGCGAGCTGCCGGAATGGCGCAGCGACGCGGCGACCCTGACCGAGAGCGCGACCACATTTGCCTACGATACGCCGTTCGACCGCGAGACCTACGAAGTGCTGCGCGCACGCAACCTGCCGATGATCTGTTACGCCGCAGCGGCGGAGGCGACGCAGTGTCTGATTGTCGATCCGGCGTCGCACGCACCGGCGATGATGGTCGCGTACGGCCCGTGAAGTCTGCAAACCCCGCCAGTCGGCGAGCGGCGCTCGCTTTGTGCGCCTTGGCGGCTTTGCCTGGCGCGTGCGCGCCGGCCGAGAATGCACGATGCGACGTCACCGTAACGGAGGAACTCGCTTTGTCGGGTCCGGATACTGAGGAGATTATCGTCGCGCGCGCGCTGGGGCCTTCATGCGATAAAGCGGTCGGGCTCTACGCCATTCACGCCGAGGATGGACAGCCGGCGTGGGCCTGGGCCGCGCCGCTGTCGCGTGCGTATGGCGATGCGTTTGCTGAGGCCGACGAAGAAACGATGCGCGATTTCCTCACGCGTTGGGCGCGGCCAAATGTCTCGCGCACCCAAGCGGCGCCCGCCTGGACCGATCTGGCGCCGGAGCAAACGACGCTGGATCGGCTCACCTACGACGATATTCGCGCGCGCGACTTGCCGATGTTGTGTCATTCCACAGGGACAGCCCGCGAGCTTTGCGTATTTTGGGAGCCTACCGCCGGCGGCGCGGGGCTCTATTTCGAACGCGACATCGAGGAGACGACGGAATGAAGCGTGCGACGATCGCAATTGTCGTATTGGCGCTGGCGGCCTGTTCGCCGCCGCAGCAACAGAACAGTGCGACTGCGGAGCTGCCGCCGGCGGCTGCGCGCGCTGGGTGCTTTGCCGAATACACGCGCGACTGGTCCGCGGTCGGCAGTCAGTACTATGTGATCGAGGCGGAAGCCGAGGGCCCGACATGCGCTGACGCCCAGGCGACGATGCGCCTTACCTCGCGTGACGGCAGGGAGTTGTTCGAACGCACCTATCGCACTGCCGAAGTGCCCCTCGCCTTCAACCCAAACAGCAATCAGACTGGGTTGCGCGTCGAACTCGAAGCCTGGACGCAGAACACCGCCGAACCCGCCACCGCCGATACGCTGCCGCCCTGGCCTGCGCGTGCGGAGCGCCCGCCGCACTTCCAACCCGCTGTCAGCCGGGCGCGTTACGAAGCGGCGCGCGGCGCACAAGGGCCGCTGTTCTGCTATCCCGACGGCGCAGAGAGCAACGCCTGCATCGCCCTCGCCGGCGATCACGTGACGCTCTTGGGCTCGCTTACGCCGGAACGAGAGTGAGTTAGGGAGAGGCGGCCGACAGCAGGATGGCGCGGTCTGCGGTCATAGCGGCGATACAGGCCGCCAGTTCGACGCGCGCGCCCGAACCTTCACCCCAGAGGGCGACGCGGTAACCGCATTGCGCATCGCGGTACGATGCCCAGGCGCGTTGCGAGTCGGCCAGCGCTGCGGCGGTTTCCGGGCTGGCGACCGTCAAACGACGCTGGCTTTCTTCCATCGCTCGCGCCCATACCTCAGCTTCGTTGCTGAAGCACATGACCATGCCGTGGGTCGTCCCGCCGTCGGCGCTGATGCACGGCTCGGCGGACGCGCCCTTGCAAGCTGCGAGGCGATCGGCGTCGGCGGCCGCGGCTTCGATGCACGTCTGCAGCGCCGGCGCGTAAAGATCGGGATCTTCATCGGCGCGCGCATGCGAGCACGACAGAGCAGCCAAGACGCCCAAGCCTGCCAGCCAACGCCGCATTTTCGCCTCCCTGGCCGCCCGGTGCGCGCATTTTACACCTGCCGCAGCAGACGTTAGCCACGCGCCTTTTCACCGCCGCATGGCTAGCCTATCTTGGCGCTTCCGGCGACGGGCGCCGGACCAGGTTTTTAAGAAAGGAGGTGATCCATGTCTCATTGTCACCCGTCAGGGGCTTTTCGGA
>CAZHWA010000052.1:0-9171 GCA_964536175.1 uncultured Terricaulis sp.
CGGCCTTCGACGCTGCGCTGGCTCTGACGACGCCCGGATTGGCCAAAGCTCAGCAGCAACGCGATCAGCAGCCGGTGCAGGGTCTTTACCATACCTCATCTGGCGCGACCCGCTACGCCACCCCTGACGGCGCCGTCCGCTTTGTGTTTGACCGTTCCGGGGGGCGCGCCGCACTGGTGCGGTTCGAAGGCGACCCAGAGGTGCATGTGCTCCGGCCCGTGATGGCCGCGGGCGGCGGCGAAATCTATCGCACTGAAGACGGCGACGTGATGCTGCGTGTGACGCCGCAAGGCGGCATCACGGTTTATACGCGCACGCTCCGCACTGGCGCGCCGGCGTCGGAGGAAGGGCGCGTCGAACCGCTGACTCCCGAGGCGATCGCTTTTGCACAGATGCAGCAACGTTTCCGCCAGCTGCAGGCGCGGGCGCGCCGTACTGTCGGACAAACGGTGACCTTCGTCGTGCCGGCGCAGCTTTCCGCACAGGCGGCCGGCGTCGTGGTGGATGCAGCCGAACGCGCCGCCGAAGGGCTCGCTGCGGCGCCGATGACGACTGTGCGGCGCGTCACTATCACCATCGGTACGGCGCCGCGTGCGGCGCTGCGTGGCGACCAGCTCTTCATCCAGGTCGCGCCGCATATGGGCTATGCCGGCCGGCCGTCCTCAAACACGATCCGCAATATCGTGACAGGCCAGGTGCAGGGGCCGGATCAGTAGTTCTAACGCGGCGACCATCCGGGCGGCGCAAGCTCGAATCCAGAAAACTCAAAGCCTGGCGCGACAACGCACGAGACCAGCGTCCACGCGCCCTCGCTTTCCGCCGCCTGCCACGCGCGTGCGGGTACGATGGCCTGCGGGTGCTGGCCCGCTTCGATGTCCGGCCCGAGCGACATGTGCGCCTGTCCGGCGATTTCGAGCTTGAGCGGGGCGCCGGCGTGCCACAGCCAGATCTCGACGGCGTCGACCCGGTGCCAGTGCGAGCGCTCGCCCGCTTGCAGCAGGAAATAGATGGCCGTAGAGCGCGCGCGCCCGTCCGGGCCCGAGCTGTCGCGAAAGGTCTCGGCGTAATGTCCGCCCTCTGGATGCGGCTGCAGTCTCAGCGCATCGATAATGGCCTGCGGCGTCATCCTTTGAACGCATCCTTCCGGCGGCGTAGCTCGGCGAATGCGTCAACATCGGTCGGTTGCCCGAGCGTTGCTTGTAGCAGCGGGGCGCGCAGGAAGGGGTTGGTGCGCATTTCGATGTCGAGCGTCGTCGGCACGGTTGGTCTGCCTTCTTTGCGAAGCTGCGTCACTTTGGCCGCGCGCTGTTGCAGGTCGGCGTTGTCGCGGTCCACGCTCAAGGCAAAACGCGCATTCGCTTGGGTGTATTCATGCGCGCAGTAAAGAGTGATGTCGCGGGGCAGCGCGGCGATCTTCTGCAAGCTGGCCCACATCTGCTCGGGCGTGCCTTCGAACAGGCGTCCGCAGCCCATCGCAAACAGCGCATCGCCAACGAACCCGATATTCTCGGAATCGAACACGTAGGCGATGTGGCCGAGTGTGTGACCGCCCACATCCAGGACGCGCGCCTGCGTGCGCCCGAGTTCTACGATGTCGCCTTCGCGCACGATGCGGTCCGGTGCGCGGCCGATGCGCTCCACTTCGGCCGGCCCGGTCACACGCGCGCCGGTCTCACGCACGATGGCGGCATTGCCGCCGGCGTGATCGGGATGCCAGTGCGTGTTCCAGATCTCGGTGATGCGCCATCCCCTGGCGCGCGCCTGGCGCAGGATTTCCTCGGCGTCAGGAGTGTCGACCGTGACGGTCGCGCCGCTCTCGGGCTCATGCACGAGAAAGCCGTAGTTATCCGAGAGGCATGGGAATTGGTGGATTGTCAGCATGTCAGGTGTCAGGTGTCAGGTGTCAGCCGGCGATATTCCGCTGACACCTGACACCTGATAGCGGACACCTGCATGCGCGTCGACGTCCTGGCTCTGCAACGCTTCTACGCTTCGCCTTTGGGCGAAGCGGCGCGGCGCGCCGTGGCGCGCCGGCTCTCAACACTGTGGCCGAGCGTCGATGGCCTGGACGTACTGGGGTTGGGCTATCCTGTGCCGTATCTCGGCGCGCTGCGCCACGGCGCGCGCCGCACGGTGGCGACCATGCCAGCCGAGCAGGGGGCCGAACCCTGGCCCGCGGACGGCCCGGTGCTTTCAACGCTCTCCGACGAGACGCGTCTGCCGTTCATGGATGCGGTGTTCGATCGGGTGCTGATGGTGCATGCATTGGAGGAGGCGGCGGCGCCGCATACGCTGTTGCGGGAGGTGTGGCGCGTGATGGCGCCGGAGGGCCGTCTTGTCGTGATCGCCGCCAATCGCTGGAGCTTCTGGGCGCAATCGGGCGCGACGCCGTTCGGCCAGGGGCGTCCCTATTCGCGCACGCAGCTCGCAGCACTGCTTGGCGACTCCATGTTCGAGCCCGTTGCGTCTTCGCGCGCGCTTTACGCGCCGCCGATGACCTGGGCGCCGTTGGTGCGCGCGGCAGAGGCTTTCGAACGTGTGGGCGAGCTGCTGTGGCCCGCGCAAGGCGGGCTCGTCCTCATGGAGGCGGTCAAGCGCCTCTATGCCATCACGGCCCGCTCGCAGGGCCGGGTTCTGCTCGCCAAGGCGCCGGAGCGTTCACGGCCCGACACCCGGTAGCCTGGCCCGGCGCCGTTCGTCGATGCTGAGGCGGCGTTCGTCGCAGTACGGACGCTCCGCCGCAGTTTTTCCATGCAGGGGGGCGGTGCAAGCGCGGTCTGAACCGCTAAGCTGAGCCATCAGGCTGTTGCCTCCTAAGGGGATCTACATGCACACGACACGGCGCGCCCTGCTGGGCGCCACTACCGCGACTTTTGCGCTCGCAGCACTCGGCTGCGCGCGGACCGGCCAAGGCGGGAACGCCGAACTCAGTTCGATCCTGGATCGCCTCGCGACCGACTTCCTGCGCGAGTCCCCGGAATTCGCGACAGCGCTGGCCGTACCCGAGGCGCAAGCGGGCGGCCCGTACATGGCCCGCCTGAGCGACGCTTCGCGCGAGGGACAACAGCGCCAGCTCGAACTGGCCGAGCGCGGTCTCAACGATTTGCGTGCGCTCGACCGCGACGCACTCCCGCCGCGCGATCGCGTCACCTATGACGTTGTCGTCACCGCGCTTGAGGACAACATCGCCGCAAGCCAGTTCCGCCATGGCGGCGGCGCCCAGGCGCCGTACACGGTGACGCAGCTTACCGGCTCATACACCAACATTCCCGACTTCCTCGCCAGCCAACACCCGGTCACCAATCGCGAGCAGGCCGACGCCTATCTGGCGCGGCTTGGCGAGTATCGCCGCGTGCTGGACCAGGAGACCGCACGGATCGGTCAGGATGCGACGGATGGGGTCGTGCCGCCAGACTTCGCCATCGCCGGCGCGATCAATCAGTTGCGCACATTTGCGCAGACCGCACCGGGCGAGACCGTGCTGGTGCAATCGTTCCAGGGGCGTCTGAACGGCATTGCCGACATTGCGGACGCCGATAAGGCGAGCATGGCGCAGCGCGCCGAGACGCTCGTGCGCGACGAGGTGCTGCCGGCGTATCAGCGCCAGATCGAAGCGCTGCAGGCGCTACAGTCGCGTGCAGTGCACGATGCAGGCGTGTGGCGCCTGCCGCGCGGCGGCGAACTCTACCAAGCCGCGCTCAAGGCCTACACGACGACGACCATGTCGCCGGATGAAATCCATCAGATGGGCGTCGATCTCATTGCGCAATTCCAGGGCGAGATCGACGGCATCCTGCGCAGCCAGGGCATGACCAACGGGACCATCGCCGAGCGCGTCCAGGCGATCGGACGCCGTCCGGACCAGATTTATCCGAGCACAGAAGCGGGCCGCACGCGCCTTCTCGCCGATCTCAACGCGCAGGTGCAGGCGATCAAGGCGCGCATGCCGGAAGTGTGCGGCGTGCAGGCGCAGGCCGATCTCGAAATCAAACGCGTGCCCGAATACACCGAGGCCGGCGCGCCAGGCGGCTACTACAATGTGCCAGCGCTCGATGGCACGCGACCGGGCGCCTATTACATCAATCTGCGCGATCCGGCCAACGAATGGCCAAAGTTCACGCTGCCGACGCTAACGTATCACGAAGGCATTCCGGGCCATCACTGGCAGCTCGCGATTCAACAGGAGTCGGGCGAGATTCCGTTCATCCGCAGCGCGCTGCTGGGTTTCTCCGCCTTCAGCGAAGGTTGGGGACTTTATGCCGAGCAACTCGCCGACGAGATGGGCATGTACGCCAACGATCCGTTCGGCCGCATCGGTTATCTGCAATCGATGACGTTCCGCGCCTCGCGGCTCGTCGTGGACACCGGCATGCACCACAAGCGCTGGAGCCGCGAGCAGGCGATCGATTCGATGAGGCAGGCGACGGGCGACCAACGCTCCAACGTCACCACCGAGATTGAGCGCTATTGCGTGTGGCCGGGACAGGCGTGCAGTTATATGGTCGGCCGCCAGGCCATCAACCGCATGCGCGACGGCGCGCGCCAAACGCTCGGCGACGGTTTCGATCTTCGCGGTTTCCACGACACGCTGTTGACCAACGGCTCGGTGCCGTTGTCGGTCAGCGAGCAACTGGTCAACGAATGGGCGGCAAGCCTGCAACGCGCGTAATCGGCGCTACGTGTACATGCTGCGGCGGCGTGATCACTCACGCCGCCGATTTTTTCCGTGAACGGGCCTGAACTCGTCGCACTGCTCTCGCGGCCGCCTGTGACCCCCGGCATAGTCTCGCGCGGTTGAGCCGGAGCGAATGAGCCCATGACTGACGCTGCCCTTTCGCCGGCCCAGCCGGCGCGACCCATGGCTGCCGCGACGTTGGCGGCCGGCGTGCGCATAACCGAGATCGACATGTTGCGGGGCCTCGTCATCGTCTTGATGGCGCTCGACCACACGCGCGACTACTTCCACGTCGGCGCCTTCACCCTGAACCCGCTCGATCCGGAACAGACCACGCCTTGGCTCTACGCGACACGCTGGATCACACATCTCTGTGCGCCAACCTTCGTCTTCCTCGCCGGCGTTTCCGCCTATCTCCAGTTCGCGAAAGGCAAGACGACGCCAAACCTTTCGATGTTCCTGCTGACGCGTGGCCTGTGGCTGATTGTCCTTGAGTTCACCGTGCTTAGCTTCGGCTGGTCGTTCGGCTTTCCCTACGCGATCTTCCTGCAAGTGATCTGGGCCATTGGCTGGTCGCTGATTGCGCTGGCCGCACTCATATGGCTGCCGCGCATGGCCGTGCTCGCGATCGGCATCGCCATCGTCGCCGGTCACAATTTGCTCGATCCGGTCACGCCCCAGGCGCTCGGTCAATTCTCTTTGCTCTGGACTTTTCTGCACGAGGGCGGCCCGATCTTTGTCGGCCAGCAGCCGATTGGGCTTGCTGCCTACCCAATCCTGCCGTGGATCGGCATTGCAGCGCTCGGCTACGGCATGGGCGCTTTGTTCGCCGCCCCGCCGGCGAAGCGCGACCGCACCATTCTGCTCATCGGCATCGCCATGTTGGCGGCTTTTGCAGCGTTGCGCTGGTTCATGAGTTACGGCGATCCGCAATTCGCCACCGGGCCGGAAACGATCGCGCGGGATTGGCGCGACCAAGCCTCGTTTGGCGCAGCGCTCATGGTGTTTTTCGACGTTCAGAAATACCCGCCGTCGCTGCAGTTCATTCTCGTCACGCTCGGTCTCGTGTTTGCACTGTGGCCGGCGCTCGCCCGTCTGCGCGGCGTTGCGGCTTCGGTGCTGTCGGCGTTCGGCGCCGTGCCGTTCTTCTTCTATGTGCTGCACATTTACCTGATCCATGTGCTGGCCATCGCCGCCAACGCCGCCGCCGGAAAGCCGACGATCGGCTTCTTCAATTTCATGATCAACGTCTTCACCGCGCCGCAACACTTCGCGGGCGCCGGCTTCACGCTGCCGTGGGTCTATGTCGCCTGGCTCGTTGTGCTCGCGCTGCTCTATCCGCTTTGCCGCTATTGGCAGAATCTCAAGGCGCGCCGGCGCGACTGGTGGCTGTCTTATCTCTGATCCCCGAACCGCGGGCGTCCCGCCCGTAGTTTTGTTGATACAACGGAGAGCGGGCCGGAGGCCCGCGGCCCAGGGACGCCTACGCAGCCTCGCGAAGTGACGCCTCAAGTTCATCAGCAAACGGCGCAAGCGGGGCAGGGCGATAGCGCGGGTTTACGACCCAGCGCAGTCGCGCGGTTTCGTGAATGTCCGCGAATTGTGCAAGACCTTTGCGCCAGCGCGTGGCGACCGGCCCAAGCCGCGACACCCCGCCAATTGACGCGCCGATCGGGTCGATCTCGGCAAGGCACGCTGAAATGACCGAGCCCGGCGCACGTTCCAGCGCCAGCCCGGCACGATCGGCGCCCTCCAACACCCACATCAGCGCACAATTGGATAGACCGCGCGCTTCACCGCCGCCAACCCCGCCGTGATCGCCCGGAAACCACATCTGCGACACCCGCGGCGGGGCGCCGGGTGTGTTGAAGGCCGCGACATTGCTCCACAACGTCGGCGCGAACGCGGCGCGCCGCTCATCGATGGCCACGGCGTGGCGCGCGAACTCCACCGAGCGCGACAGCGCGGTATCGTGGAACTGATAACGTTTGTTCAGCCCGATGGAGATCGGCAGCAGGCGCGGGATGCCGAGCGCGCCGACCGTATCCCAAAGCCCAAGATAACGAATGCGCAGGTCGAAGGGCGGGGCGGTGAACGGCGCTGTCAGCCGCGGCCAGGCAATCGCATGGGCAGTGCGGAAGTGCTCGGTTTCCGGGTTGTCGGCGCCGATGTCGCGCGCGCGATAGAGGTTGAGCGCATCGCGCGCCTTGTCGACATGGGCGCGCCGCAACACCCCGATCTTGCGCAGCAGACCGGCGAGACTGCGCACCGTGTACGCGCCGCGCGAAAATCCGAACAGATAGATGAGGTCGCCCGGCTCGTAGTTGAGATTGAGGAAGAGCCAGGCGCCCAGCAGGTTGTCGTCGAGATCGGCGCCGGTCATGCCCTGCCAGAGGCTGAGCCCCGAGAGCGAGGCGCCGACGCCTTCGGAATAATAGACGATCTGCGGGTTGCCTTTGTCGTCGCGCGGCGCCACCGCGCGCGCTGTCAGCGCCACGTTGGTGAGAGCCCCGCTGTAAAGACGCTGCCAGGTGCCGTCGCAGCAGATGACGAGGCGCTTCATCGCGCTCTCCTCAAGGTGTCAATAGAAACACCGCCTCGTCGGCCAACAGGTTGGCGCGCCACAGCGTCTTGGCGAACGGTGCGCCGGGTCGCCCGTTACTTAGCGGCATTGCCGTTTCGATGGTGAAGCGCATTTCCCGCGCCAGCGTCGCGAAGTCGCGCACGCCGCAGGCGCGCTTGAGCGGCCCGTCGGCCCAATGCGCGCCGTCGATGGGCGCAACTCGCCCCGCGAGCAGCTTCAATCGGTTACGCCAATGCGCAGCATTGCGTACTGAAACAATGACCTTGTCGCCCACACGCCCTGCTTGGCGCAACGCTTCACGCGGCCGGGCCATGCACTGGAACGAGTGCGAGAATATGACATAGCCGAACGACGCGCTCGGATACTCGGCAAGGCAGCTTTCGGCATCGCCTTGCACCACCGACAATCCGCGGGCGACGCAACTGCGGACCTTTGCCTTGTCCTGCTCCAGACCGCGCGCGCGGGCGCCGCAGGATCGCGTCAGCAGCGCAATCAAGGCCCCGTCGCCGCAGCCGATATCCAATACGGATGCGCCATCGTCCACCATGCGCGCGATGACGTCGAAGTCGCCCCGCTGAGGCGCCTCGTCGAAGACGGGCCCTGTCTGCACCAGTTCCAGATGCGTCATCCGGCGCCTCCAAGCAGCGAGAGCCCGCGCGCAGCGGCCGCTGCGTCGACAAAACCGGTAAGCGCGGCTTCGAACTCGAGCTCTTCGCCGAGATAGGCTTCGTGTCCGTTCGGCGTATCGATCTCGACGTAGGACGCTTCGGCCCCTGCTGCGATCAACGCACGCGCGAGCGCGCGGCTTTCCTCCGGGGGATAGCGCCAGTCGCTGGAGAAGGAGAAGACAGCGTGCCGGGTTGCGCTGCCCTGAAAAGCGTTGGCGAGCCGCCCGCCAAAATCGGCGGCGAGATCGAAACTGTCCATGGCGCGCGTGAGATAGAGGTACGAATTGGCGTCGAAGCGTTCGACGAAGCTCACGCCGGCCGCCGCGCCGGCCCCATCGGCTTCGAAACGGAAGCGTTCGCGCCGCTGCGCTGCTTCCATGCGCGCGCGCACGCCTGTCTCTGGCAGGTTCGCGACCTGCGCAGCCATACGTGCGACCGCCAGCCCTTTGGCGGGGCGGACGCCGTGGGCGGCATAGCCCCCGCCGCGCCAGTCAGGATCGGCCATGATCGCCTGACGTCCCAGCTCGGAGAGCGCGATGTTTTGCGCCGATTGCTTCGATGCGGCGGCAATGGTGGCGCAGGCGAACACGCGGCGCGGATAGGCGCTGGCCCAGTTCAGCGCCTGCATGCCGCCCATGCCGGGGCCGATGACGAGGAACAGCGTGTCGATGCCGAGCGCCTCGATCAGCATCGCCTGCGCGCGCACCGTGTCGGCGATGGTGATGGGCGGAAAGCGCAAGACATAGGGCTGGCCGTCATGGGCGATGGCGCCGGGGCCGGTCGAGCCCATCGAGCCGCCCAGCGTGTTGGCGCAGATGACGAAGAAGCGGTTGGTGTCGATCGGCCGCCCGGGCCCGACGATGCGCGGCCACCAGGCGGGACGGCCGGTCACCGGGTTGGGGCTGGCGACGAACTGGTCGCCGGTGAGCGCATGGCACACCAGCACCGCGTTCGAGTGATCGACATTGAGCGCGCCATAGGTTTCGAACGCCAGCGTGCGCGGCGCCAGCGTCCCGCCGCTGGACAGCGGCAGCGGCGCCGATGCGTCGACGGTCCGGGATCGTACGCCCCCCGCAGCCTGCAGTTTCGTCGCCGCTCCGCCCGCCTGAATCATGCGCCCCTGCATAAACTGCTTCGCGCGATGTGGCGCCCCCTCCAGGCGCGGCGAACGGTCGATGATGCGCCGCTGGGGCGAGGCGGTGGCGACGCGCGGCAAAGACCTGTATGGTCGAGCTTCATGACAG
>CAZHWA010000053.1:0-3296 GCA_964536175.1 uncultured Terricaulis sp.
GGCGCGTTTATGACGCCCGGAACGCCCTCATAGGCGTGGCGCGTGCGCTCCTGGATGAGACCGGCCAGCACGATCGAAGAGCCCGACGACATCTCCAACGTCGTCTCGGCGCGCCGCACCTGCAATGCTGGAATGGTGACGCCGCGGATCACTGTGGTCGTGCCGTCCTGGTTGCGGATCGGCGTGTCGCCCGTGGAGATGGCGCCTTCCGACGTCAGCTCGCTCACTTCGGTTGCGACTTTCAGTGAAATGCGTCCGCCCGACATCACCACGGGGGTGAATGCGAGACCGACGCCAAAGGGTTTGAACTCGACGGTAATCTGGCCGTCTTCGGCCGCCACCGGCACCGGAAACTCGCCGCCGGCGAGGAAGCGCGCTGCTTCGCCGGAGATTGCCGTGAGATTGGGTTCGGCCAGCACGCGCAACAGACCGGCGCGCTCGAACGCTTCGATCGTCGCATCGGTGCGCCGCGAACTTTCGACATGCGCCGGGCCCCACGTTTCCCGTCCCGTCGTCGGGTCGAACTGATAGCCGGCGACGCCAGCCTGATCGGTCGTGACGGTCGGATCGACAACAGCGCCTGGATAGGCGTAGCCGTCAGGGCGCAGAATGTTTTCGGCGATGCCGCCCGAGGCGCTGAGACCGCCGAGGATGGCGCCGTTGATCGAGAACCCGTTGCGCGTGGCGACATCGATGAAATCGTCTTCGCCGACGAGCTGGTTGATCATCTCCTCGTAGTTGAGATTGATGCCGAGCTGACGCACCAGCGTCCGGCTCATCTCCACCACGCGCACGCGCACCAGCACCTGCTCGCTGCCCTGCACCTGGATCAGGTTGACGATGCGGTCCTGGCCTTGCGCGCCGCCGCCGGCGGTGGCGAGGAATTGCTGCGCAATCTGGCGCGCGCGATCGGCGTCGGCGGCGCTGCGCGCCGTGCCGGAGAGCACAACCGAGCCGTTCACGGCCTCGGCCTGGATCTGCGATTCCGACGAGTGCCGGCGCAGGATCCCGTTCAGCGGCTCAACGTCGGGCTCGACGCGAATTTCGACGTTGGCGATCTGCCGGCCGGCGGCGTCGAAGAAGAAGAGGTTGGTCTGGCCGAGCTGACGCCCGATCACATAGGCGCGGCGCGCGGTGCGGATGGTGGCGTCGGCGATCTCCGGATTGGAGATCAGCACATCGCGTGCATCGGCGGGCAGGTCGATGATCGCGGACTTTCCGAACGGCAGGACGATGGAGGCCTAGCGCGCGCCGCCCCCGCCGCCATTGGTGATGCGCACCGTCGGCGCATCGGCCGGCTCCAGCTGAGCCATGGCGGTGGTTGGCGCGAAGGCCACGGCCGCTGAGAGCGCCGTGGCCAGAGAAATGCGCAACGACTTTGCGGCCCTCATCGCCCGCCCCCGGAGACCGTGCCGTACTGATGCAGCAGCACAGCGCCTGAATGTTGACCAAGCGAGCGTCCACTCGACGGCGCACGCATGCCGACCGTTTCCACCTGGACGCCGCGCAGCGCGAGACTGACCGTGCCGAGTTCGTCGGCCAGCGCCAATGTGCGCGCGTCTTCAGCGGTCAGCTCGAGCACGGCGACGCCGGCGCTGATCGGCTCGGGAGCTTCGCCGCTCGTTTGCGTTTGCGTGGTCTCGCCCAGCGCGAGCACGCGCACGTCTTCGAGGACGATGTTGGCGTTGACATGCTCGCCGCCGCTCTCGCGGTCCTGGCGGCGCGTCGTGACGATGACGTCGACGCGATCGTTCGGTTGAATATAGCCGCCGGCGGCTGTCTGTTCGTCGATCTCGACCGCCACGGCGCGATAGCCGGGCGCCAGCTGCGCGGCCATGAAGCCGCGCCCCTCGGGATCAATCACGGACCCCTGCGTGATCGGCTCGCCTTGGGCAAAGGCGCGGCGCGTCACGCGCCCGACGTATTCGGCCTGGGCGGAGGGCTGCGCCGACAGTCGAACGAAACTCGGCGCGAGCGATCGCTCGGGAAACAGCGCCACGGCGAGATCGCTCGGCGCGAGCTGGGCGCCTTGCGGCACGTCGCGCGCTGCAACCAGGATCTGTTGGCCGGAAACCTGCTCGGTTGGCTCGGCTGGCGCTTCGTTGCGCGCGCCCATGCCGCGGATGAGAAGCAGGGCGGCGACCGCGGCAATGCCGGCAATGACCAGGACAATCAGCTGACGCGCTGACATTTTCTTCTACTCCCCGCGTGTCGATCCCTGAAACCGCCCAGGCGAACAGACCACGCTGTGGCTAAGGCATGGTTAACGACTCAGAGAACGGAAGCGACGGGATCGCCATGAGCCCGCCGCACATGATGGCGACGCCGTACGGAATGCCCTTGTTCGGCGCCAACAGACGATGAACGAAGTCCGGCGCGCCGAACGCGACCAGGTGTCCGGAGTTCGCCCGCGCCACGAGCACGATCGCGGCAAGCGCGCCGCCGCCAAGCGCGGTCCAGACCATAAAGGGCAGCAGCGCGGCAGGCCCCGTCCATACCGCGGCCGCCGCCAACAGTTTGGCGTCGCCGCCGCCGATGATGTTGCCGGCGAACAGGAAGAAGCCGGCGACCAGCACGCCCACGCCCAGCAGCGCATGCGCGCCGATTTCGCCGAGCGGCATGCCGAGTGTCAGGGCGGCTGCCGGAAAAAGCAGGACCAGCGCCGCCGAAACCCAGTTGGGGATGATCAGGCGCGCGATATCGGTGCACGCCGCATAGAGCAGCAGACCCGCATACGCGGCGAGCGCCAGAGTAACGATCATCACCGCACTGTTGCCTGCCGCGCGCGAAAAAAGTCTTAAAACGCAAAAAGAAAGCGCCGCCCGAAGGCGGCGCAAGGGGGAGGGAAAATCAAGGACGCTATGGCGTGAGCCGACGGCCCACGCCCAGCGTCAGTCGCGATTAGAGTTGGGCCGCGACACTGTTGAACGTGCCTTGCAGGCCGGTTCCAACAGAGGTGACCGCGACGATGATGGCGACGCCGATCAGAGCGGCGATGAGGCCGTATTCAATGGCGGTGGCGCCATCTTCATTCTTCAGGAAACGCTTCAACATGTGCATGCTCCGTTTGTCGAGTGCTTTTCACCGGCCCGGTGGCATGTCGCACCCGACACCCATCCAGACGCAACGTGGAACATAACCGCTCGCGCTTAACGCTTCGCCTATCAAGGAGGGTAAGGATTTCGTTTACAGAGCGGCGGAAAATTCGCCGCCTACACCGTCAAACCGTCATTCCGGACGCGCGAAGCGTGGGCCGGAATCCTAAAGTCTTGGCAGTCTGGATTCCCGGACCGGCC
>CAZHWA010000053.1:3306-9163 GCA_964536175.1 uncultured Terricaulis sp.
GCGGCGTGCTCGGAACGACGGATCTTAGCGATCCCGCAACACTTCACGCGTAGCGCTATCCATAAGGACACGAAGGATCGTTCGATGCGCGTGATACGCCTCATCGTCGCCGCGTTCGCTGCGGCTTGCATGCTCGTCAGCCCGGCCGAAGCGCGCGACATCCGCGTCGCGCTCGACCAGGCCTTCCCGATCCGCCTGGCCGAGCCCGCCGAGGGTGTGGCCGTCGGCAATCCGGCTATTGCAGGCGTTTCCGTCCAGAACGACCGCTTCCTGTTCGTCACCGGCCGCTCCTATGGCTCGACCAACCTGGTTGTGGTGGGCGCCGGCGGGCGCGTGCTCTATTCCGGGCGTATTGTGGTCTCGCCGGACGAAACGGACGTGGTGATGGTCACGCGCGGGGTCGACACGGCGCGGCTGGAATGTACGCCGCTCTGCCGGCCGCGGCCGGACATCGGCGACGGGCCTGCCTCGACCGCGGTCAACGAGCAGATCAACGGCCGTCCCGCAGCCACGGCGCGTTAACGTCGGTTTACTCGTTCCTTTGACGGAATATCAGCCCTTCGGCGCTTAAATGCCCGGTCCGGGAGGCGTCGATGTTCGCGCGCGCGCTACGAAAACTTCGACTTGTCAGGCGCTTCGCCAGGGCCAAGCGCGGCATGGCGGCCGTCGAATTCGCGCTCGTGGCCACCCCGTTCTTCCTGCTGACGATCGGGCTGGCTGAAATCTCCATGATCGGCTTTGCCCAGACCACGCTGGATCTCGGCGTGTCGGAAGCCGCCCGGCAAATCCGCACGGGCCGCGCCCAGATCAACGGCCTCAGTCAGAGCGACATCCACGATCAGATCTGCGAGGAGATCAACAACCTGATCGTGCTCGAATGCGACGGCAATCTCTTCCTCGACGTCGACCGTTTCGACTCCTTCGTTGACGCCGGCGCCGCCGCCAACAATCCGATTCAGAACGGCGAATTCCAGACCGGCGGTTTCGGCTACACGCCCGGCGCGCCGTCCGACATCGTCGTCGTGCGCGCCTATTACCGCTGGAAAATCATGACGCCCATGTTCGAGCCTGTCTTCCAGAATGTTTCGAACGGCGAACGTATTCTGGTGACAACGATGATGTTCCGCAACGAGCCTTATCTATGAGTATGTCGCTTGCTGGCTTCCCCGTCTCGCGGCGCAGCTTCTTCCCTCCCCGCGAGGGGAGGGTGAAAACTTGCGCGCAGCGGAAGTTGTCAGATGGAACGATGGCGCCGGTTCCGCAAGCGCGCCGCCGTCCCCCTGACCCGTCGCGAAGCGAGCTTCGCGACACCCTCCCCTGGCGGGGAGGGATGATGCAGCGCCTGCGCCGTTTCGGAGTCGCACGCAAAGGGTCCGCGGCGCTCGAGTTCGCCATCATCGCGCCGATGATGATCTTCTTGCTGTTCGGCTCGGTCGATCTGCTCGACATGCTGAACGCCAACAAGCGCGTGCAGAACGCCACGGCCTCGCTTGCCGACGTTGTCGCGCGCGACACCGAAGTCAGTGACGATGAAGTGGACGGCTTCTGGGCCGCGCTCGATGTGCTGATGTTCCCGGACAACGGCGCCGCCCTCAACATCCGCATTAGCAGCGTCACGATTCAAAGCACCAGCACGGCGCGCGTGGTGTGGAGCGAGGGGCGCGGCATGAGCCCGCGCGTAGTCAACTCGACGGTCACATTGCCGGCCGCCATGATGACGCCAGGCACCAGCGTCATCATGGCGGAATCCAGTTTCGACTACAGCGCCCCGCTTGGCTTCTTGGCGCACGGATTGACGACGATGCGCCACGAAGCCTATCGCCGCTCGCGTCTGGTGGATCCGATCCCGCGCGTATGAGCTCTTGACGGGCGCTGCGGGCAGGCGACACTCCGGCGATGGAAGACCCCAAGACGCCGGCTGAAGCCGTCGACCGGCTGGAACATCTCTATAACCGCGCCGTCGCCGCACTGATCGAAGCGGTGCGGCGTTTTGCAGAGCAGGGCCGTCCGCCAAGCGCCGATGAGCGCGCGCTGTTCCGCTATCCCGAACTGCGCGTGACCTACCTGCCGACAAAGCCGCCGCCGCGCCTGGCGCGCGCCTATGGCCAGATCATGTGGCCGGGCGAGTATGCAGTGACGATCACGCAGCCAGCGTACTTCCGCAAATATCTGCTCGACCAACTCAGCTTGCTGGTTGAGGATTACGGCGTCGAACTCAGCGTGCGGGTGAGCGACACCGAGATTCCGTACTCGTTCGTGCTCGACGCCGCCGGCAAGGCCGCGTTCGAGACCGTGCCGGCCGAAGAACTGGCGCGCTACTTTCCCAACCCGCGCTTGACGCAGGTGGGCGACGCGGTGGTCGACGGGCTGCGCATCGAGCGTTTGGATCGCGCGCGGCCGCTGGCCTTGTTCGATGCGCCGCGCATCGACTATTCGCTGAAGCGCATCGAGCATTATACCGGCGCGCCCTGGGCGGATGTGCAGCCGTGGATTTTGTTCACCAACTATCCGCGCTATGTCGACGAATTCATCGGCTGGGCCGCCGAAGCGGTGAAAAACGGGCCCAAAGGCTGGTCGCTTTCGTGTCCGGGCCAGGTGCGGGTCGAGTCCGGCGATGCAGACGCGGAGCAGAAAGCGCGCACCGCGCCTTGGCAGAAATACCAGATGCCGGCCTATCACCTGACCACGCCGGACGGCGATGGCGTGACGCTGGTGAATATCGGCGTCGGCCCGTCGAATGCAAAAACCATCACCGATCATCTCGCCGTGCTGCGCCCGCACTGCTGGATGATGATCGGCCATTGCGGCGGACTGAGGCAGACGCAACGCATCGGCGACTATGTGCTCGCGCACGCCTATTTGCGCCGCGACAAGATCCTGGACGATCGCGTGCCGCTCGAAGTGCCGATCCCGGCCATCGCCGAAGTGCAGGTGGCGCTGCAGCAAGCGGCCGCCGCCGTCGTCGGCAACGAGAAAGAACTGCGCCGCCGCATGCGCACCGGCACGGTGGTGTCCTATGCCGACCGCAATTGGGAGCTGAACTACAACCAGGAGCGCCTGCTGCTCTCGCAATCGCGCGCCGTCGCCGTGGACATGGAAAGTTCGTGCGTTGCGACGCAGGGATTTCGGCTGCGCGTGCCGTATGGCGTGCTGTTGTGCGTTTCCGACAAGCCCGCGCATGGGGAGATCAAACTGCCGGGCGTCGCCGACCGCTTCTACGACAGCGCCATCGGCGCACACTTGCGCATCGGCCTGGAAACCATCGCGCTGCTGAAACAGAACCGCGACCGGCTGCACTCGCGCAAGCTGCGCGCCTTCGACGAGCCGCCGTTCAGATGAAGCGTCAGCGTGTTACATCCAGCTCGCCCTTCGAAAACGAGGTGGGTTTTTCCCGCGCCGTTCGTGTGGGCGATATCGTCGAAGTTGCAGGCACAGCGCCGATCGGCGAGGACGGAAAGAGCTTCGCGCCGGGCGATGTCTATCTGCAGACGCAACGGTGTCTCGCCATCGTGGCGCAAGCCCTGCGTGATGCGGGCGCCGACATGGGCCACGTCGTGCGTACGCGCATCATGCTGACGGACATGACGCGCTGGCGCGAGGCCGCGCGCGCTCACGGCGAAGCGTTTGGCGCAATCCGTCCCGCTTGTACGTTCGTGGAAGTCTCCGGCTTTATCGATCCCGAATGGCTGGTGGAGATCGAGGCAAGCGCTGTGGTCGGCTGAACCGGGGGAACGCTGCGTGTAGCGAACTCGTTAGGGGCGGGGAGCCTGCCCGTGGATTCATCGCGTTTTGTCACGAGCGAAGCGCTGCCGCGCGCGCGTCGCTGGTTCGCTTGGGTCGGCGTCTTCGCCATCCTCGCCGCCGCTTGCGCTGTCGCCGCGGACATCGTCGCCATCTCGCGAACTCCGTCCGCGAGCTTCATGGCGACTTCGGTCAGCGCTACGGCGGTGGGCGAGCACGCCTGGTTCGTTGACGGCGCGATTTATGTCACGGGCCTAGCGATTGCCGCACTCGCGTTTGCGCTGCACTACTGGAACCTCGACCACGGCCGCTATCGCTTCGGCATCTTCTGCCTGGCCGCGCTTGCGCTGACGATTTTCCTGCTCGCGGGCTGGGACGCCTACGACCCCGATCAGGTGCCGGATTTCGGCTTCCACATGATGCTGGTGTACGCGCTCTCGGCTTTGTTTCCGCTGGCTGCTCTCGCGCTCGCCCGGGCGTTTGCTAGCCTGCATAGATCATGGGGGAGATTCAGCATCGCGCTTGGCGTGCTCTGGCTGGCGTGCGGACCGATCTACGCGGTGACGCCGGAGGCGTTCGAGGGGCTGTTCCAGCGCATCGCCTTCGTATTGTTGCTGCTGTGGGTGGCCGGGATCGGGATGTTGCTTCTGAAAGCCGAGACGCAGCCCGGGCCCGCCGTTGATCCCCGGCAAGAAGGCGCCTAAGCCCGCGGCATGCAAGATCGCCTCGTGCCCTTCGACCGCATCCTGAACTTCCGCGACTTCGGCGGCTGGGAGACGGCCGATGGCGCGAGCATTGCGCGCGGGCGTCTCTTTCGCTCCGCCTCATTCCACGATGCGACCGACACCGATATTGAAAAACTCAACGCGATGGACCTGCGGTTTCTGGTCGACCTGCGCCGCCCTGAAGAACGTGCGCACGAGCCCAGCAAATGGCAGAATGAAAGCTGCCGGGTCATCTTCAACGATGAGGGCGCCGATGGCGCGCCGGCGCTGCCGCCGCATCTCATTGCGTTATTGCAGAGCGATCTGACGCCGGGGGCGACGCGCGAATATATGCTCAGCCTCTATCGCGAAATCCCGTTCGACCCGCGTTTGATCCGGCTCTACCGCGATTGGTTTGCCGAACTGGGTGCTGGCGGCGCCGGCGTGGTCCACTGCGCAGCCGGCAAGGACCGCACCGGCGTCATCTGCGCGCTGACGCTCACTGCGCTCGGCGTCGATGAAGAAGCCGTGTTCGCGGACTACGAATTCACCAACCGCGCAGTCGATCTGGAAAAGCGCATGCCGAAAATACAGGCGCGCATGGAAGAGCGGCTGGGCCGGAAGCTGGATCCCGCAGCGCTGAAGCCTATGCTCGGCGTCGAGATCGATTATCTCTGCGAGACTTTGCGCGCCATCGACGCGCGCTACGGTTCGGTTGACGCGTATCTTGCCGATGTCCTCGACGTGGGTGAAAACTCACGCGCGCGTTTGCGCGACGCACTAAGCGCATGAAACCCGGACCGCCGGGGCCCTCGCCGGCATGGCGCTACGCAAACAGAAAGCGCGGCGCTGTCGAACGTGGCGCTTCCGTTTACTCGGGCCGGTGAGGGCGCCGTCGGTCCGGGCGAACTTACCCCGCCGCCGCTTTCCGCTTTTCCATCAGCTGGTCGAAGTTCGACCACACGCCGGAATCGCCGTGCCATTCGCCCTTGGTCGCGGCCTTCGAATACTCTGTGGCGCGGGCTTCGAAGAAATTGGCGTGCTCGACGCCGTTCAGGATCGCCGTCAGCCACGGGATCGGGTGCTCGCTCACACCATAAAGCTTCGGCAATTTGAGCTGGCCTAAGCGCCAATCGGCGATGTAGCGGATGTACTGCTTGATGTCGTCGGCGGTCATGCCCTGCACCGGGCCCATCTCGAAGGCGAGATCGATAAAGCGGTCCTCCATGCCGACGACGGTTTTGCAGCATTCGACGATGTCGGCCTTCACCGCATCGCTCAACGCGCCTGTTTCCTGGGCGTAGGTGTGGAACAACTTGATCATCGCCTCGCAATGCAAGCTCTCGTCGCGCACGCTCCATGAGATGATCTGGCCCATGCCCTTCATCTTGTTGAAGCGCGGGAAATTCATC
>CAZHWA010000054.1:0-9115 GCA_964536175.1 uncultured Terricaulis sp.
ACCGCCGAAACACTGATGGCGTGGATCGATGAGACAGCAGGCGCTGCCGCCGCGCGCGACAATATCAAGTATTCGCGCACGATCACTTCGCAGAGCTTTGCCTTCTACACCGATCCGGGCCCGTTCACGGACTTGTTGATCGAAGCGGCGCACGAGACCTTCGGCATTATGCCGCGCCTGGCGACGACCGGCGGCACCTCGGATGCGCGGTACTTCCGACTTTACTGTCCGGTGGCCGAACTGGGGCTGCGCAACGAAACCGCGCACATGGTGGACGAACACGTTGCGGTAGAGGACATTCGGGCGCTCGCGCGTTGTTACGAGGCCGTGCTGGTGAAGTATTTTTCGCAACCCTGACAGATCGACGTCGCTCTGGGTTAGTAATCCACGCGCATCAGACAAAGGCCATCAGCTGGGGCGACTGGTCCGCAGCGGGCGCGGTTCTTGGCGGCGAGCGCGGCTGCTACTTCGTTCGGACCGATCTTGCCCAAGCCGGCCTCGACCAGCGTGCCCACGATCGAGCGCACTTGGCGATGCAGGAAGCTGCGCGCTTCGCAGCAGACGTGAACAGTCTCGCCCTGACGCACGACATTGCAGCGATCGAGCGATTTGACCGGACTCTTCGCTTGACACTGGCTGTCGCGAAACGTCGTGAAATCGTGTAGCCCGATAAGCGGCTGTGCAGCGGCGTGCATCGCCTCTGCATCGAGCGGGCGCGCAACGTGCCAGACTTTGCCGCGCGCGAGCGCCGCCGGGGCGCGACGGTTCAGGATCGTGTAAAGATAAATGCGGCGCACGGCATCGAAGCGGGCGTGGAAAGTCGCAGACGCCTCTTCGGCGCGCAGCACAGCGATCGGATGCGGGCGCAGATGTGCGTTGAGGGCGTCCGCCAATCGCTGGGGCGACGGGAAGCTCTTGTCGACATCGACGTGGGCGACCTGTCCCGTAGCGTGCACGCCGGCGTCAGTGCGGCCAGAGCCAGTGACCTCAGCTCCCGTGCCGGTCAGCCTTTCAACCGCGCTCTCGATGGTCGCTTGAACGCTGGGTCCTTCGCCTAGCCGCTGCCAGCCTGAGAACGGTCCGCCGTCGTACTCGAGCGTCAGCTTGTAGCGCACTGCGACTCTCAGCCGCCGCGCGTGTAATCGAGCATGGGACAGGCGCGCGCGCCGCCTGCGCCAGGCGCGCCTCCGCGCGTGCCGAGGAGCCGCATTGCATTCGCACCCGGCGTAGCCGGCTCCCACTGCACGACGTATTCGGCGTCTTCAGCGCCACACAGGCCCTGTACGCCTTCCGGCTTGGTCACATTGGTGACGCGATAGACAAGCACTTGAGGCTCTTCAACGGCAATGTCTAACAACGCGCGCAACGTCTGGCCTTCGACCTGGGTCGCCGGCGAGATCGCGCCCGTAACGACGGCCTCTACGACAAGGCCAGTCGCGCCGCGCAACGTCAGAACCTCCTGCTGGTCCGTGTTCGCGGCGCCCGCATCCGGCAAGCGCAGCGTGACCGACATCGTCAGCTGCCCTGTTGTGTTCTGCGCCGCCTCGTTGCTGGGCGCGAACACAGTCGAGGGCTGCGATTGCGGCGCCGGTGCGTCGAGTGGCGCGGACTGCGACGGCGCATCCTGTGCGCCCTGCTGGTTGCAGCCGCCAAGCCACGCAAGCGCCATCACGATCATTGCGGTGCGGAAAGTCATCTGATGTCCCTCGCATCGACTCTAGCCGTCCGGGCGCGGAGCTTCAATCGCTCAAGCAAGGCGCGCACCCCGTGGCTTCGGCGCGCCGCGCAAGAACGCCTCCGCATCGAGCGGCGCGCGCCCCTCCCTTTGGACCCTGAGTAGCCGCACAGCACCGCGCCCACAGGCAATTAACAGCGCGTCATCGAGCACCTCGCCGGGTGCGCCGGCGCCGGCTTCAACGCGTGAATGGAGCGCCTTTACGCGCGCACCATCCAGCTCGAACCACGCGCCGGGTGCGGGAGACAGGCCACGGATCGCCGCGTCGACTTCGCGCGCCGGCCGCGTCCAGTCGATGCGCGTTTCTGCAGGCAGGATTTTGTGCGCATAGGTGACGCCGGTCGCATGCTGCGGGGTCTCCTGCGCTTCGCCGCGTTCGATCTCTGCAAGCGTCTCGATCAACAGCGTCGCGCCCAGGCGCGACAAACGATCGTGCAGCGTGGCGGCGTTGTCCTCCGGCGCGATCTGGGTTTCGACGCTGGCGAGGATAGGGCCGGTGTCCAGCCCGGGCTCCATGCGCATCACTTGTACGCCTGTAACTTTATCGCCGGCCATAATCGCGCGCTGAATCGGCGCAGCGCCGCGCCAGCGCGGCAACAGCGATGCGTGCAAGTTGAAGGCGCCTAACCGCGGGGCATCGAGAACTTGCTTAGGCAAGATAAGACCATAGGCCACAACGATGGCCGCATCGACATTGAGCGCAGCAAATGCGGCCTGCTCTTCTGCCGGCTTCAGACTATGGGGCGTACGCACCTCCAAGCCGCGCGCGGCCGCAAGAGCCGCCACTGGCGTTGGACGGGCCTGTTTACCGCGTCCAGCAGGGCGCGGCGGCTGGGAATACACGCAGACAATCTCGTGGCCTGCCGCGAGCAACGCCTCAAGCGAGGGCAGCGCGAAGTCGGGCGATCCCATAAAAGCAAGGCGCAGGCTCATGGCGCCCGCCCTTCGCCCATTGGAGGCCGCGAGGCAAGCACGCCCGGGAACTTGGGCGCCAAGCCTCTTGTTTTCCCATCATGAACGATGCCGCGGCCGTCTACCAAGAGCGCCTGCGCGACGGGCCGCACAAGCTGACGCCCGGCGATTGGTGGTGCGTGATCAAAGGCGTCGGCGCGACGATGGAACGAGCCAACCTCGCCCTTATTTCGGCGGGGGTCGCCTTCTTCGGGTTGATGGCGATTATTCCCGGGCTGGCCGCGCTTATCGCGTTCGTTGGCCTGTTCGGCGATCCGGCCTGGATCGGCCAGCAAGTTCGCGCCCTCGGCGGGGTCGCGCCCGACGCGGTCGTTTCGATCATCTACGATCAGGTCGATCGCCTCCTGCATACGCGCAACGACACGCTGCTGTTTGGCGCCCTCTTCAACTTGTTGTTGGCGATGTGGAGCGCCGTGCAGGGCACACGCTGGGCGCTGATCGCATTGACGGCGGTTAACCGCCGCGCGGAAAAGCGCCGTGCACTAGGCCGTTATCTCGCTGCTGGCACGTTCACGCTGTACGGCCTTGGGCTCTCGGTTCTGGCAGTGGTGATGATGGGAATCGCGCCGCTGATGCTCGCATTCCTCAATATAGAGCGCGGCGCCGAGTTGCTATTGCTGGCGCTGCGATGGCCCGTGCTCGGCGGCGCGGCGGTGGGCGTGGCGCTCATCCTCTATCGCTGGGGACCGCACCGGCGTGCGCCCCCCTGGAAGTGGATCTGGCCGGGCGCAATCGCTGCGCCGGTACTTTGGCTGTTGGCGTCGAGCGCCTTCACGTTCGCACTACGCGAATTCCCAGCCTTCGGCGCAGCCTACGGATCGCTGGCCAGCGTGGTGGCGCTGCTGCTTTGGCTCTACATCACCGCGATGGTGTTCTTGCTGTGCGGCGCCTTGAATGCAGAACTGGAGTTTTTCGCTAAAGGATTGCCGACGCAGCCGGTCCAGCCTGGAGAGCGCATCGAGCCGCGTATCGCGGTGGCGGGCGGCAACAAGGAAGTCGCCGAAAAGCGCACGGACGCAGACGCCTAAAGCGAGCGCTGACCAAGACGGCCTGTAGCGCGGCCAGCGCCGATATGGCACGGTACCCGCCCAGTTCGCCGGGGGATCAGCGTGACCGACAGCCCAGCAGCATCCGTCTCGCTGTCCTCAGGAACTCCCTCCTCGGCAATGGTCGTAGGCGCGGCCTCTCTGGGCACAATGTTCGAGTGGTACGACTTCTTCCTTTATGGATCGCTCGCGGTCTACATCGCGCAACACTTCTTCGCCGGCGTCAGCGAAACCACAGCGTTCATCTTTGCGCTTATCGCATTCGGCGCCGGCTTTGTCGCGAGACCGTTCGGCGCCGCCGTATTCGGGCGGCTGGGCGACATTGTCGGGCGCAAGCGCACTTTCCTCGTGACCATGGCCCTGATGGGGGTGTCGACCTTCCTGGTCGGCCTGCTGCCAGGCTACGCCGTTATTGGCGTGGCGGCGCCGGCGATCCTGGTAGGTCTGCGGCTGCTGCAAGGCCTGGCGCTCGGCGGAGAGTACGGCGGTGCAGCGATCTATGTGGCCGAGCACGCGCCTGCAGAGCGCCGCGGCCTGCACACCAGCTGGATCAACGCGATGGCCACGCTCGGGCTGATAGCCTCTTTGGCCGTCATTATTGCCCTGCGCCTGACGCTGTCGGAGGCGGATTTTCAAGCCTGGGGCTGGCGCATCCCGTTCCTCCTCTCTGTCCTGCTGCTCGCGGTGTCGCTTTGGATTCGCATGCGGCTCAGCGAAAGCCCGGTGTTTCAGCGCATGAAAGAAGAGGGCGCGACGACAAAGGCGCCGCTTTCAGAAGCTGTCGGCGACCGCCGCAATCTCCTGACGATGGTGGCCGCTCTCTTCGGCATCATCGCCGGTGGAACGACGATCTGGTACACCGCTCACTTCTATCCGATGTTCTTCCTGGACCGCGTGCTCAAGGTCGATGCGTTGACCACGAACACGCTGGTCTTGATCGCACTCTGTATTGGCGTGCCGAGCTATCTCTTTTTCGGCTGGCTCAGCGATCGCATCGGACGCAAGGTCATTGTCGTCAGCGGAGCGGCGCTGGCGGCGCTGAGCATCATGCCCGCGTATCAGGTGCTGACTGAGGCTGCGAATCCCGCGCTCGCCGCGGCGCAACGCAACGCCCCTGTCGTCGTTTACGCCGACTCTGCCTCCTGTTCGCTGCAATTCGACCCCGTGGGGGCGCGCGATTTCGAAACGCCCTGCGATATTGCGAAGGCGCTTCTCACGCGCGCCGGCGTCAGCTTCGATACTGCATCGCTACCCGGTGAGCGCGTCGAGATTCATGTCGGCGAGCGCGTCGTGCAATGGCCCTCCGACACAGGCGCAGCGGCTACGGCGTTCGAGACCGACACCCGCGCAGCGCTCGCGGCGGCCGGCTATCCGGAAACGGCCGACCCGGCGCGCATCAACCGTCCGCTGGTGATCGCAGCAATGCTCTATCTGCTGTTGCTGGCGACCATGACATACGCGCCCGTTGCCGCATACCTCGTCGAGCTTTTCCCGGCGCGCGTGCGCTACACGTCGCTCTCGCTACCCTATCATCTGGGCACTGGCTGGATCGGCGGCTTCATGCCGGCCTCCGCGTTCGCGATCGTCGCAGCCAACGGCGGCATTTATTCCGGGCTCTGGTACCCCGTTTTCTTCGCAGCGCTTAGCGCAGTCGTCGCCTTGCTGGCTTTGCCGGAAACGCGTGGGCGCGCGATCTCCTGATCAGCACGCCATGCCGGTCTGACGCTGCATGCCGGTGAGGAAAAGACGCAGCGCATCCGCCAACTCGCACGCGGCGGCATGGGCTTCGGCGCGCTGCTCTGTCGGCAGGGCGTCGAGCAGCTCGCGGCAAACGTCGGCGTGTTCGATGTCGGCGACTTCGTGCACTTCGAAGAATTTGAGCGCCGCCGCCGATGTCACATCGTAGCGCTCGACCAGGCCTTTGATCTTGGTCTTGGCGATCGCCGGCAGCTGGCTCTCATAAGCGTAGAGCGCAGCCAGACCCGACGCATAGGAGCGGCGCGAGAGCCGGCGAAAAGTTTCGATCAGGTGGCGAGTTTCGGCATTTACCGTCGTATCGCGCACGTCGCGTTCGTCTGCACCCATCGCATTGGCGAAGCCAAGCCAGAGCGCAGCATGATCGTCTTTGCCTTCGCCAATGCCTTCCTCTTCGGCGAGATTGTCGGCCAGCAAGCGCCGGCCCCTCGCGTCGGGGCAGTTTGCGTGCACCGCGCTCACGACCCGCGGGAAGGCCTCGACGTGATGGAAGTACTGTTTGGCGTACTCACGCAGCGCTTCGCGCGAAAGAACGCCTTCTTCCCATGCCTGGTAAAATGGATGGGCGAGCATCGAACGCTTCTCGACCGCGGCATCAATAGCGGCCGACGTGCAAACATAGCCGCGAAACGCTTCTGACATGGATTACCCCCCGACCTCGTTCTGGCCTGGCGCCTAACGCACCTAACAATCGGGGTGCAGCATAAGCGCTTCCGCTTACGGTAAAAGGGGGTTTTGACGAAAACTAGAGACGCTGGGGCCGCGGCGCGGGCGCTTCGTCGGCTTCGGCCAGCCGCTTGGCCTTCTTGAGCTTCTGTAGCGCCTTTTCGCGCTTCAGCCGCGATAGATGGTCGATAAATAATACGCCTTCGAGGTGGTCCATCTCGTGCTGGATACACACCGCATAGAGGCCTTCGGCGTCCTCTTCGACCTGCTCGCCCTGGTAATTCAGATAGCGCAGCTTCACGCGCGCCGGACGTTCCACCTCGTCGTAGATATCCGGAACCGAAAGGCAGCCTTCCTCATACGGCTGGCTCTCTTCTGAGGCCCAGAGGATCTCCGGGTTCACAAAATAACGCGGCTGCTTGGGCTCGCCCTCTCGGGCCAGGTCCATGACGATAATGCGGACCGGCTCTCCAACCTGGATAGCGGCCAGGCCAATGCCGGGCGCGGCGTACATGGTCTCCAGCATGTCATCCATCAGCGCCCGGTGCGCATCGGTGACGCCGCCTTCGACGGGCGCCGACTTCTGCTTCAGGCGCGGATCCGGGGCTGTGAGGATCGGACGAATAGCCATGGGTTTCCACAGGTATGGAGCGCCGGCGGGGGCGTCAAGAAGCGCGGCCCGCGGCCCAGGAACTCGCTCGGCAAGGGAGCGTTGGCAGCGCAGCGAAGTCGCGCCGGCTGGGCGCGTCGCCGCGTGCGACTGGCGGGGGCGTTGCGCTTCAGGAACTTTTTGAGGAGCCCAGAATGAAACGTCTTCTTATGGCGACCGCCGCAGCCGTTGCGCTTGCCGTCGCCGCACCGCTTGCCACCGCCCAGTACACGACGCCGCCGCCAGCGACAGCGCCTTACACAACCCCGGTCCCCGACGACTCACTGACGCCTCAGGATGAGTCGCTATCGGCGCAGCAGGACAGAACGGCGACGCAATCGCAAGCTGAGACCATAACGCCCGTAAGCCCGGGCGTGCAGGACCCGACCGCGGCTTCGCCGACACAACTAATCGAAGCTCAAGGCCAAAGCGACGCGGTCGCCGTCCAGCCGCAAAGCAGGACCGGCGATGGCGCGCTTGAGGCGCAGACCCACACCGGCGCCGAGCCTGGCGTGCAAGCCCAGAGCTACGGGTCGCAATCCGACGCCGATCAATCTGGCGCGACCAACACGACCACGCTCGCCAGCCTCGAACGGCATGCGCGCGACGCAGGCATGGACCGATTGCCCATGACAGCGACGGAAGTGTGCGCGCCGCGGGAACTCACGCTGACGACGAGCGGCACGCGTCTTTCGCGCGACAAACAGCACCAGCTGATCAACGCCGCCGACCGCGCCTCCGTGTGCGAATTCCAGCGCGTCGTCATCAACAGCCCGAACGGACGCGCCGATGAGGCGCGCGAGCTCCTGGCGCAATCCGGCGTGGATTCGGACCTGATCGACGTACAGGACACCGATGCCGGCGGCCTGGAAGTGGAAATGCACTTCGCCGGCGTCGCCACCTCGAATGAGATGTACGCGCAGATCTTTAATCCACAGCAGTACGCGAGCTATCAGCCGAGCACTGCAGCGCCGTCGACGACGACGCAATCGCACCAGCCCGGCAGCGCACAGCCCGATAGCGTCATTCCCAACAATGGCGCCGAACCGCCGAGCGCTTCTCCCGCTGACGAAATGTCCAACGAGGGCATGACGCCGACCAGCAGCGAGCCGGCGGTGCAGCCGGACATGCTCGACATCTGAGCGCCGAATCGTCCCTCGCCGCGGAACGAGGCGCGGCGGCGGACGTTGAGGAGCAAATGCGGGGCGTGGGCCGTAAGGACCTCGCCCCTTTTGCTTTGATATCCCGTGCCGGGGGCGCCGTGGGGCCGCTGAAGGGTCCGGTGCAATACGCCGGGCCCTTCTAGCTTGCGTTGTCCGCCGCGACAGCGAATGTGGCGTCTTCGTGACCCCTGCTCAGCTCCTCCGCCTGTCCGGCGCCGCCGCACTTGCCGGCGGCGCATTGCGCGTCGTCGTTTCAATCTGGTTGCCTGAGGATCCCGCGGCGCGTGAATGGCTCTACGCGGCGATCGATGTCTTGCTGCTGCTCGGTCTGATGGGTGTCTATCTGGCGCGCGCTTCCAGGCTGGGCTTTCTCGGTTTGGCCAGTTTCGCGGTGGCGGTCGCCGCGCTGTCCTTCATCGGCGGACCTGACGCAGATCCGTTCGGTTTCAGCACATACGAGGAAGGGGCGACCGCGCTGGCCATTGCGATGGTGGGGTTGAGCATCGCCTGGCTGCGAGCGCGTGAGCGACCGTTCATTGCACCGCTCGCCTGGTTTGGCAGCATCATCGCAGTTGGCGCGCTCGCTATGCTGCCCGCGCCATTGCCGGATCACGGGCTAACTTTTGCAGGCCTACTTTTTGGGGTCGGCTTCATCAGCGCCGGCATCGATCTCGTGCGCGCGGCCGATCGGCTTTGGGAGGACCGAGCCCCCTAAGTCCGCACCCAGAACCGATCTTCATCTTCCGCCAGCATCTCGGTTGACACATCCGGTGCGTCGGCTGGTTCCAAATCCTCGATCTCTGCAGCAACGATGCGGCCGTTCTGATCGCGCTCGATCGCTGCGACACGGCCAAGGGCAGTACCGTCATCGGCGCGCACCATCAGTCCAACCGCCGGGTCTGGGGCTCGGCTGCACGCGGCAAGCCCGAGACACAACGCAATAGCCGCCATTCGCACCATGAGCGCTTTCCGCGCCTGGGCGCGGCCTCCATCCTCAGCCGGACGGGTTCGAAACGCCTGTCAGCGGGGCCCGTTCCGGGGTTGCGCCCGCCGCGCCCAACGGCGATATGAAGCGCGCAGGCAGGCGGCGGACGGCCGCCCCGCCAACCCGGTCAGGTCCGGAAGGAAG
>CAZHWA010000055.1:0-9075 GCA_964536175.1 uncultured Terricaulis sp.
GGCGCAACGCCGCTCTGTTGTTTCACCGCAACGGCTAGGTTTGCGTGCGGGCGCGATCTGGCGAATCTAAAGCGAGCAGTCTAAGTCTCGTGTTCGCGCGCCGGCGGCGCGGGGAGGCGCAACAATGCTTCACGCCGCAGCGATGCTTGCTGGACTTTTCGCACTCGGCTTGTTGCTGGCGGAAGGCTGGACGTCGGCTGAACGCGCTGCGTTCGCCTTTGCGTCGGCGCTGGCAAGCGTTGCGCTCATGCTCCCGTTAGGCGGCATCCGGAAGACGCCGTTCTCGGCTGCGCCGCAGTTCGCGCTGTTCGTCTTGTCGCGCAGCGGCGCGATACTGCGCGGGGCGTTGGCGACGATGCGCGCGGCCATCGCCGCGGACGTGACGTTGAAGCCGGCGCTTGTGCGCGTGCGCGCAGATGCACGCGACACGCTGGCGCAGGCAGCGGCGGCCGATGCGATCAGCGCTGCGCCCGGCAGTGTCGTTGTCGAGACGGACGGCGAGGGCATGCTGGTCCATGTGCTCAACGAAGACCGCGCCGACAGCGCCGGTTTTGCAGCGATCGAGGCGGCGGCAATGCGACTGCTCGGGGGACGGAGATGATCGGGTTGATTGCCGCCGCCGCGGCTGCGCTGTTTCTTGCCTTGACGCTCTGGCGCTTGCACGCGGGGCCAACGCTCTACGATCGCGCGCTGGCGACGCATGCGATCCTCACGAAGGCGGCGGTGATTTGTGCGGCGCTGGCGGCGGCGGCGGGCCGGTCCGATTTCGCCGATGTCGCTTTGGCTCTGACGCTGTGCGGCTTTGTGCTGGCGGCGGCGGTGCTCAAGTTCTTCCGCGCAGGCACGTTCCAGGCGCCGTTGACGCGCCGCGGAGAAATCAGCTGATGGCGCAGATCGCTCTTTCGCTTATTGGCGGTTTGACCGTCGTCGCCGGCCTGACATTGATGGCGGGCGGCACGCTCGGCCTGTTGCGATTTCCCGATGTGTACACACGGCTGCACGCGGTGCGGGTGACCGATGGGCCGGGCGCGGCGATGTGCATCCTCGGATTGGCGATGGTGAGCGCGGACGGGGCTGTGGCGCTGCGCCTCGTGCTGTTGGCTGCGCTCGTAGCCGCACTCGGGCCGACACTGACGCAGCTTACAGCGAGTGCGGCGCACGGCGGAGGGCTCGCTCCCGTCTCCGGGGTCTATGTCGCCCCGCGTCCAAATTCACGGCGGGAGCGGCCGCGATGATGGCTACGCTGCTCACGCTTGCACTGCCCTGGTTTGCAGCTGCGGCCTTGTTGCTGGCGCTGGCTGCGGCGGCGAGCATCTTGTGGGCGCGGTCGCTGTTCAGCGCCTCGATTGGCATGGCCGCGCTGTGCGCCTGCGCTGCGAGCGCGCTCCTGGCGATGGGACAGGGCGAGGGCGCGCTCGCGCTCGCATTGCTGGGCGCGGGGATGGCGCCGCTGCTGCTATTGGGCGGCGTGCTCTTGAGCAGCCGGGCGGTACAGCCGCGTGCGCGCGGAACGCCATGGCTGAGCATCCTCGCTGCGGGCGCCGCGGCGGCGGCGATCGTATCGGCCGCGCCGGGTCTGCGCGAGGCGGCGCAGATCCCGGCGCCGCCTGACGATCTGCCGTTGCCGCTTGTGGCGATCGTGTTCGTCGCCGTGGCGGCGTGTGTCGCGCTGCTGGGCTTTGGCGAGCGCGGCTTGCTCACAGGCGCGCGCGGGAGCCGCGAGGAGTGAGAGAAGGCGCTTACACCGTGCTCGGCGCGGCGGCGCGCTTCTACATGCCGCTGATTGTGCTGTTCGGCTTCGTGCTGCTGGCGACGCGGCCTGCGGGCGCAGGCGTGGGATTTTCGGCCGGGCTTGCAGTTCTGCTGGCCGTGGCGGCGCATGCGCTGGTCTTCGGCGCCAATGCGGCGCGTGCTGCGACGCCGCCGTGGCCCATGCGCGTGCTCGCCGCGCTCGGACTCGGCGCCGCGGCGATCGGAACGGCGGCGACGGACTTGCCGTTCGCGCGCCAATTGGCCGAGGGCGGACTGTTTACAGTAACGGCTGCGGGCGGGGCGCTCATCGTGACGGCGTTGTTCGGGCGCGCGCCGACGATGCGCGATCAGACGCCGTGACGGTACCGGTGCTGGTTGTCGGGCTGTCGTGCGCCCTGGCGCTCATCGCCGGCGGCGCCGTCACGGCGTTTGCGGCCGGCAACGCCATCAAGAAGCTTGCGGGCGTGCTGGTTGCCCTCGTCGGCGCAGCGCTTGTGCTTGGCGTCGTGGGCGCGCCCAGCGTTGCGATTGTCGCCGCCGTAGCGATTGCGCTGGGTTATGCGACGATCGGCGTTTCGCTGGCTGTACGCGCGCAGGAGGTCTATGGCGTTATCGAGGAGCACGATCTCGACGCAGCGGACGCACAGCAGGAGTCGCCGGAGTCCGAGTCGTGATCGAATGGCTCGCGGCGCATCCCTGGCAGACTGCGATCGCGGCGCCGTTTGCCGGCGCAGCGTTGGCGTCGGTCGCGCCGCACGCCCGGCTAAGCTGGGCGCTGGCATTGCTGGTGCTGAGCGGCGCGGCGGTGCTGGCGCTGATTTCCATGCTTGGGGCGCTCGCGCCGCATCCAGCCGATGGCGCATCGACGTTTTCCGCGCCCCTGATATTGGCGGCGTCGGTGCTTTGCTTCATCGCCGGCGGCGGCGCGCTACGCGCGTACAGCGCGCACGCGGCGCCGTTCGCCATGGCGTTGGCGCTGTGCGCAGCGGGCGGCTGGACGTTCGCGTTGCTGGCCCGCGACTGGATCGGGTTCGCGCTCGGCGTGGAAACCGCTTGGCTCGCAGCAGCGGGCTTGCTGGCTTTGGCAAATGCGCGCGCCGGCGCGCTCAACGGCGCGCTGCGGATGATCGCACACGGCGGGGCGGCGGCAGCGCTGCTGCTGGTGGGCGCCGCTTTCATTGCGCGTGCGGCCGGCAGCGTGGAGATGACCGCGTTGTCGAGTGTAACCGACGCCCAACTGGCGACTGGCGGGCTGGCGCTGGTGCTGTTGGCGCTTGCTGCAAAGGCCGGGCTGGCGCCGCTACACGCGTGGGTGGGCGCAGCGCTTGGACGGGCGGGCGCATTCCCCGCGCTTCTGATCGGCGTCGTGGCGCTAACCGGTGCGCTGGCGGCGATTGTGCGCGTCGGCGCACTCGCAGCCGCGGCGCCTCCGCTTGCGGCCAGCATTGAAGCCATGCTCGCCGGCCTTGGGGCGCTCAGCATCGCCATCGGTTCCGTGCAAGCCATGGGGGCGGCGAATTTGCACCGGCTCGCGGGCTACGCCTTTGCCTCGCAAGCCGGTTGTGTGTTGTTGAGCGTATCGCTTGGATCGCCGGCTGGATTTGCATCGGCCTTGGTGCAGATGTTCGCCTTGACAGCTGCCATGCTCGCCTTGCTGGGCGCGGCGGCGGCGACTCGGGGCGCAACACTAAGCGCCCTCGATGGATTGGGACGGCGCCATCCGCTCGCTGGCGTGGCAGTGACAGCAGGCGCGCTCAGTCTCATGGGCGCGCCGCTGACCGTTGGTTTCCTCGGGCGCTGGCGGCTGATCGAAGCGGCCGTCGGCGCGGGCTGGTGGTGGGTCGCCGGAATCGCGCTGCTCGCCTCGCTCGCTGCGGTGTTTTATGGCGGGCGCCTTATCGAGCGAGTCTACTTTCGGCGCGCGACGAGGGTTGCGGACATCGACAAGGATCCGTGGCGCCACTTGATCGTACCCGTGTTGGCGGCCGCCGTAGTCGCGATCGGGCTTGGCGTGGAACCGTCGAGCCTGCTTGAGATCTCGGCGCGCGCTGCAACGCACATCTTCGGCGGCGCGCCGTGAGCGCCGAGCTTGCCCTCCTTGCGCTGCTCACCACGCCGCTGGCGCACGCACTTGCTGTGCTCGTGCTCTCGCGCCCGCCTGGACTGCGCGATGTCGTAAACATCGGCTTTGCGCTTGCCGCCGCCGTGCTCGCTTTGCTGGTGTTCGACGCGGTCGCCGCGGGAGAAAGCGCGCGCATCGCACTGGCGCGGCCGTTGCCCAACGTCGACCTGGGCTTCGCAATAGAGCCGCTCGGCGCGCTGGCCGCGGTAGTCGCTACCGGGCTTGGATTCCTGCACGCCGTGCATGCCGCCGGCGTCGTGCGGGCGAACCAGGAGAAAGCGCCGGCGCGCTTGATGGCGTTCATGGCGCTGACCATGGCGGCAGCGCTTGGGGTGGCGCTCTCGGCCAATCTGTTCAGCCTGTTCATCGCCTACCAGGCGCTGATCCTGGCGGCGTTCCCGCTGGTGGCGCACCGCGGCGACGAGAGTGCGCGCGCCGCCGGGCGCACATTCCTGGCCACGCTGCTGGCGTGTTCGATCGTACTGCTGTTGCCGGCGATGATCGGCGTCTATGCGCTGGCGGGCGCGCTCGACTTCCAACCCGGCGGGGTGCTGCACGGGCGCGTCGGCGTCATCGGCGCCAATGTGCTGCTCGTGCTGTTCGTGTTCGGGCTGGCTATGGCGGCGATGCCGCCCGTGCACAGCTGGCTCACGGCCACGACGCGCGCACCCTATCCGACGCTGGTCACGGTGCAGGCGATCGCGGTGCTGCCGATGGGCGGATTGGCGCTGCTCAAAGTGCTTGCCTATGTTTTCGGCCCCGAACTCGCGACCGCGCGGCTCTCGGCGTTGGCGCTGCTTGCACTTGCATGCGTTGGCATGTGTGTCGCCGCAGCGATCGCGCTGTCGCGGCAGGATCTGCGCGATCGGCTGGGCTATTCGTGCATGGCCCAGGCGCTCGCCGTGGCGGTCGGAGGATTGCTGGCGCTGCCGGCGGGTTTGTTCGCAAGCGTGCTGCAGATCGTCGCCACCTCCTGCGCCGCCGCGACGCTGCTGATGGCGGTGGGGACGGTGAGCGCGATTACCGGGCGCAGCACCGTCATCGATTTCGCCGGGCTGGGCCGCGTCATGCCGTGGACATTCGCAGGATTTGCGCTGGCCTCCGCGAGCATGATCGGCATGCCGCCGTTTGCGGGCGCCTGGTCGCGGCTCTGGCTGATCACGGCCTCGGCGAGCTCGGGCCTTATCTGGGTCGGTGCGTTGGTCGGCGTTGCCGCCGTGCTGACCTTCGCGCACTTGGGCCCGCTCGCCGCCAACGCATTTGCCGAGCGCGCGCCGGCCGACGCCTTCAAGCGGCCCGACGGCGCTTCCATCCTGCTGGTGGCGCCGGTGATCCTCTGCGCAGCGGCGACGCTTTCGCTGCTGGTGCTCGCCGATCCGCTCGCTTCGTTCCTTTCCCCGGTGTGGACCCCGCCATGATCAAACCTGCTCCGCCCAAGAGCCGCGGCATCGCGGGCGTATTGTTCGTCTGCTTCCTTGCGGTCGCGACAGCCGGCGCGCTGATCGATTTGTTCGCGTTGCCGAGCCAGCGCGGCAGCCTCTTGACCCAGCCAGGCGCGCGCGCGGCGCTTGGCGCCGGCGTTGCGCTGGCGGCGGTGCTGATTGGCCTGGCGCTGCGCTGGGCGCTCGGCCGGCCGCTGTCAGACGAGGGAGGCGCGCGTGTTCGAGATCACGCTTAATCCCGGCTTCGTCTGCATCCTGGCCGCCATGATCGCGCTGGCTGCGCCGCGCATGGCGCGGCCGGCCTTGCTCGTCGGCGCGGCGGTGCTGGCGCTTTGGCTGATGCTCGACCGCGAGTTCGGCGCAGCTATGGCGGCCCGGCAAATGGGCCTGCCTGTGGTTCTGCTCAATCTGGACGCGCTCAATCGCATCTTCGGCATCGCCCTGTTGCTGGCGCTCATCGTTATCGGCGCCGCCAGCGGCGCGCGCCGCAACCGCGCGGAGGACGCCGCGATCCTGCTGCTGGCGGGAGGCGCCGTCTCGGCGCTGTTTGTCGGCGATTTGATCAGCTTCGTCGCGGCGGCGTCTTTGTCCGGCATCGGCGCGGCCTGGGTGGTGTTCACATCGCCGCTGCCGAACGCTGCGCGGAGCGGTGCGCGTCTGCTGATCTGGTTGGGCCTCGAGGGCCTGTTGTTCCTGGTGGGAGTCGCGTTCCAGCTCTCGGCTGAAGCAGGCAGTTCCGACATCGTCCGCCTCGATGTGACGACGATCGGCGGAGCCTTCATCTTTGCGGCGCTGCTGTTGCGCATCGGCGCGCCGCTTGCGCATGTATGGATCAAAGACGCGATCGGCCATGCTTCGCCGGTGGGGGCGGCCGCGCTCGGCGTGTTTCCGGCCATGCTGGGCGTCTATGCGCTGGCGCGCCTGTTTCCCGCCGAACCGCTGCTGGCGCCGATCGGGGCGGTCATGGCTGCGCTGGGGGCGGCGTTCGCCATCTCCGAGGACGATCTGCGGCGCGCCAGCGCAAGCGGGCTCACCGCACAGATTGGCGTGTGCGCGATGCTGATCGGCATCGGCACGCCGCTCGCACGCGCCGCCGCCGACGCACACGCGTTCACGATCGTGTTTGCGTTCCTCACGCTGAACCTGGCGTTGGGCGCGGTGGTCGGCCGCCTGGGTCACGCACGCGCATCGCAATTGGAAGGCGTTGCGCGCGTCATGCCATTGAGCGCCGCGCTCATGCTTCTGGCCGGGCTTGCGGCCGCGGGCGCGCCGGGCCTGGCGACTTATGTGACAACGACGATTGCGCTCGATGCCGCAACGCAATGGGTCAATGCGGCGCCATGGACGATCATATCGGGGCTTTCGCCGGCGCTGCTGATCGCGCTGATGCTGCGGCCGGCGCTGCAGGCCTATCGTGCGCCGCCGGGTCAAACCGCGCGTACGGAGGCGCCGTTTCCGATGTTGCTGGCTACGGCATTGGCCGCCTTCTTTTGCATTTCGATCGGATTGGCGCCCGGCTGGCTCTACGGCTTGCTGCCAGCCGAGCTGTCGTTCCGGCCCTACGAGATCGAGCGCACGGCGCCCCAGCTCGAACTCTTGGGAACGGCGGGCGCGATCTATCTCATGCTTCGCGCCTTCAAGCTCGCCGCGCCCGAGCGGCCGCTGCGTTTGCTCGATGTCGATGCGATTTATCGCGGGCCGGCGGTGGGCGCGGGACGCTGGGTCGGCGTTGTCCTGCTGCGGGTCTATGGCGCCTGGCGCGGAATCTGGGATTGGCTTGTGCAAGCCACGGGGACAGGTTTGGCCAGGCTGATGCGCTCGTGCGACCAACCCTACCGCAGCCGCCTTTGGGGCGCGGCGCAGTTCGGGACTGTGGCGGTCGCGATCGCCCTGGCGCTGCTGTGGGGTCGACTGTGATCCTAAAGTCAACGCGAGAGGATTTATTTCCGGTTCATTATATTCAGCGTCGACAAGACCAAACTATATTTGAAAAGGCGACGGTGTTGGGTTATTCTGCATAGCCTATAAAGCGCGGCGACTTTGTTTCCCTTCAGCGAGCGCGACCGGCATGGACGCAAAACAAGACCTGGTGGAGATGACCGCCGAGATCGTCTCTGCCTACGTCTCGGCCAATTCGATTGCTGCGCAGGACGTCCCGGCCCTCATCCGCACGGTATATGCAGCGCTGAACGACGTGGCCGGCCACGCCCCAGCGCCAGCTCAGGCCGAACAGGAGCCGGCGGTCCCGGTCAAGAAATCGGTCACGCCGGACTACCTCGTCTGCCTCGAAGACGGTAAGAAATTCAAATCGTTAAAGCGCCACCTCCGCACGCGCTATGGCATGACGCCGGATGAATACCGGGCCAAATGGGGGCTGCCGCACGACTACCCGATGGTCGCGCCCAACTATGCCAAGGAGCGCTCCAACCTGGCCAAACGGATGGGGCTCGGGCATGCGCGGCGTCCAGGTAACGGAAAATAATCCTAGGATATATTTCCTAATACCAAAATCGCAGCTATCTTCCAGACCGGCATGGGGCGGGTCTTAGGGAGTAGTTCGCAATGGAGGGTATGGAACAACGGGTCCGCGACCGGGCGCGCGTGCGCCTGGCCGCCGAGGTCGCCGGGTATGCGTTGGATGTGCCGGCGGAGCAGATTCTGGATCTGCGCCGGGGCGGGCCGCCGGTGACGTTTGCGCGTCACGTGGCGTTTTACCTCAGTCACATCGCATTGCAGATGAGCCTTGCGCGGATCGCGTTCGTGACCGGACGCGATCGCGCGACAATCGCCTACGCGGTTCGGACGATCGAAGATCGGCGCGACACGCCGCACTTCGATCTCTGGATCGACAGCCTCGAGACGATGCTGCGCCACGCGCCCGCGCCAACGCGCCGCGATCGCTCGGCGGGCGCGTCGTGAGCGCGCGCGCGGTGGCGCGGGCGCTGCAGCGCATGGCTGCGCAAGGCGGCGTGCTGGCGCCGCTGGCCGATGCGCGCAGCTATGGCGTGTTCGCCAGAGGCGACCGCCGGCGCAGCCCGCTCGTGCGCATCGGCGCGGGGGATGTGCGCGACCTGGTTTCAGCCGGCGCCATCGTGTCTGCGCCGTGCGGCGGTTACGTGCTGACCGAGGCCGGGCGTGCGCGTGCAGCGCGCAGCGCGGCTGCGCCCGGCGAGGCGTATGCGGCTCAACACGGCGCGATCGTCGATCGCGCAGTGATGGATGAAGCGGGCGCTGTGGGCAAAGCGCGCGGTTACGACGGCGAGCGCACGCTGCGCCGCCTGGCGCAGATGCGCGATGGCTTGGGCCGGCCGTGGCTGAGCGAGGCGGAATTGGCCGCGGCGGCGCGGCTCAAAGCCGATTGGGAGCGCGGCCAAGTCGGGCTGGTGCGTGGCTCCGATTGGAGCGCGCCGCCAAAGGGCGCTGCGCGGCGCGGGGCGGGCTTCGACGGCGCGCTTGCCGCCCATTGCGACGCACGCCGGCGCGCCGGCGAAGCGTTGTTGTCGCTGGCCGCGCCGCTGCGCGCCGTGGTCGAGCGCGTGGTGTTGCGCGAAGAAGGGCTGGAAACGCTCGAGCGCCTGGAGGCGTGGCCGGCGCGCTCGGGCAAACTGGCGCTCAAACTGGCGCTGGCGCAGCTGGCCGAGCGGTGAGGGGAGTAGGGCAGTAGGGAAATGGATTTGCCGACGGCCTTCCCTGCTGCCGTGGTGTGCGTATCGCCGTGCTGCCCTTCACTTGCCTTGCTCCTCTCGACGGATCGAGACA
>CAZHWA010000056.1:0-8976 GCA_964536175.1 uncultured Terricaulis sp.
CAGTAGGGGAGTAGGTTAAGCGCTTTCAGACTCCAGTCTTCGTATCAGCAGGCGAAGGAGCTTCCCGAGGCTTTCACACTGCGTCAGGAGCTCTTACGAGCAAGTCGCGATAAGAGCACACCTCTGCCATCGAGCGATACTCCCCTATTCCCTTACTCCCCTACTCCCTTCGAGCTACCTTTCCTTCGGATCGAGGGCGTCGCGCAGGCCGTCGCCAAGGAAGTTGAGCGCCAGAAGCGCAACGAGCATCGTGACAGCTGGCGCAATCAGCATCCACGGCGCATTGATCATCTGGCGCGCGCCGTCCGCGATCAGGCGGCCTAGCGAGGTCAGCGGCTCCTGCACGCCCAGCCCAATGAAAGATAGGAAGCTTTCCGCCAGAATGATGACCGGAATATTCAAGGTCGCGAACACCACGACCGGACCAAGCACGTTCGGAACGATGTGTCTGAACACGATCTGCATCGAATTGGCGCCGGATGCGCGGGCGGCTTCGACGAACTCCTTCTTGCGCAGCGAAATCGTCTGACCGCGCACGATACGGGCCATAGTGAGCCATTCCACCGCGCCGATGGCGGCGAATATCCACATCAGTTTGACCCACGGGTCGGGCGTGTCGATTACCGTCATCAGCACAATGACGAAGAACACGAACGGCACCGCATAGAGCACGTCGACCAGGCGCATCATCGCCTCGTCGAGAGCGCCGCCGACGAAGCCGGCAATGGCGCCGTAGGTAACCCCAATAGTGATCGCAACGACGGTCGCGACAAGGCCGACCAGCAGCGAGATGCCCAGCCCGAATATGAGGCGAGCGACCATATCGCGGCCTTCGGTGTCGGTGCCGAGGATGTGCATGTTCGTCCAGGTCGGGCCGATGCCGACCGCGTCACGGAAGATCTCGTCGATCTTGTGCACCCAAAGCATGGGCCCGAACACTGCGATCAGGATGAGAATAGCGACGACATAGAGGCTGATGACTGCGGCGGGATTGCGCATCAGGCGCCGGCGCGCGTCTTCCCAGAGCGAGCGGCCCTTAACGGCTTCCGGCGCAGCCGGTTCGTCGATCACGATATCAGTCATGCTGCACGCGACCTTGGATCTAGCACGCGATAGAGAAGATCGGCGCCAAGGTTGAGAAGGATAATCAGGAAGGAGTAGACCAGCACCACGCCCATCACGAGCGTGTAGTCACGCTGCTGGGCGGCCATGACGAATTGCTTGCCGATGCCGGGAAGCTGGAACACCGTCTCGATAACGAACGAGCCCGCCATTACGCCCGCCAGCGCCGGCCCCACATAAGAAACGACGGGCAAGAGCGCGATCGGCAAGGCGTGACGCAAGATTACCTGCACCTCCGGAATGCCCTTTGCGCGCGCGGTGCGGATGGCGTTGGAGCGCAAGGCCTCGATCATCGAGGCGCGCATGAGGCGCGAGACGATCGCGATCAGCGGCAAGGCCAGAGTCAGCACCGGCAGGATCAGATAGGCGACCCCGAATTCGTCGCGATGCAGTCCCTGGCTTGGCAGGAGTTCCCACTGGATGCCGAAGAGAAGTTGCATGATTGGCCCGACCACCAAGGGCGGCAAGCACACTCCAACGATGGCCAGCGCCATCACCGCATAGTCCTGCAGCCTGTTCTGCCTGAGCGCAGCCATGACGCCCAGGCTGCCGCCAATCAGCAGCGCGAGCGCCATGGCGCTAAAACCAAGCAAGGCGCTGGTGGGCGCCCCTTCGGCGATGATGTCGGCGACAGTCTTATCCTTGTAGACCATGGACGGGCCCAGATCGCCGCGCACCAAGCCGCCCAGATAGTCGAACAACTGCTCGTGTACCGGCTTGTCCAGCCCGAACTTGGCCTGGAGGCGCTGCTCTATCTCTGGCGGTAACTGGCGCTCTAGCGTGAAGGGACCGCCGGGCGCGGCCTTCATAAGCAGGAACGCAGCGACGATAATGGCGAGCAGCGTGGGAATTGCGACGACAAGTCGCCGAACGGCTTGTGCGAGCATTCCTACGTCCTAGTTTCGCCGAAGCGGCCCCACGCGGGCCGCGAACCTTGCTTCCTCGGCAAGCCGTGTCAACGTGGCGATGTGATGACAGAGTTCCGCGCAGTGACGCCAGACTTTTCCGTCGCCGGTCAGATAGATGCGACCGATGTCGCCCGAGCTGCCGAACTGGGGTTCCGATCCATCGTTAATAACCGGCCCGACCGCGAGGAGCCCGGACAGCCTTCCGCAACCGAAATCAGGGCGGCTGCCGAAGCCGCGGGGCTGCAGTTCCGCAACCTGCCCTATTCCGGACAGACCCCGCCAGGGGTGGTCGGCGAGACGGCGTTGACGCTGGAGCAGACCCCCGGTCCTGTCCTAGCCTATTGCCGGACCGGGACACGGTCGATTAAGGCCTGGGCCTTGGCGCAGGCCCTCTCCGGGACTAGGCGTCCGGACGAAATCGTCGCCTTGGCGGCGCAGGCGGGATACGATTTAGAGGGGGTTCGGGGGGCGCTGGAAGCTTTGGCGCCAAAATCCTAGCCGACAACCAGGATCATTGCTGTCTTAATCAAGACAATCAGAGACAAGGCCAGCAGCACAGTGCGCACGCGGTCCAAGGCAAATACGATGGCGGCGAGTGCGGCAGACATGAGTCTACCGCAGCAAACGTCGGGCCAAAGGGACGCGTGAGCCTATGACGGACGCCACACCGCGCGTATTCCAGACCTCAGGCGCAGTCTGGCTCCGTGATTTCGAATTCGGTCTAACCGGGCTAACGGTGCGCAAGACCGGCGCGCGCGTGCCCTATTCGCCATCGGTGTTGGCCCAGGGCGCGGCATGGTTGCGCTATTTCTTCGCGTCAAAAGCCATCGAGCCGCTGAAGCCCTCGTTCACCATCGCCTTCACACCCGAACGCGCGCGGCCCTGGTATCTCATCCGCACGGTCGCGCGCGCGGCGGGCGCCAAACTGGAAAAGGATGCTTCTCGCGCCGATGTGGTCATGCACTTCGAGGACGCAACCTTCAGCCCGAACGATCCGCCGCTGCGGTTACAGCCAGGCGCGAGATTGGTAAATTTCGGCGCGCGAGATGTGTCGAAGACAAACGTGGCGCGTGCATGTGCAGCAGCGTTCGGACATCCCTTGGCAATAGATCCGCAGGGTTATGTCGGACCGGCGGTTGAGAAGTCGGAGATCAACGCAGCGCATGACGGCCGCATCGTGCAATGTCCGATGCGGCCGCTTCCGGGTCGCGCTTACCAGCGCGTGGTCGACAATCGCAGCACCGACCCCAACCTGGTCGAAGACCTGCGCACCTGCACCGTCGGCGGCAAGCCGGTGGTCGTATTTATCAAGCGCCGCCCGGTAGCCAAACGATTCCTCAACACCAACACCGAAGTCCTGCTGCGCGCCCCTGAAGAAATATTCAGCGCCGGCGAGATCGCGCAGATCGGCGCTTTCACGCGCGAAATCGGCCTGGATTGGGGCGGCATAGATGTGCTGCGGGATCGCGCCGACGGCGCGCTCTACATCGTCGACGCCAACAAGACCGACATGGGCCCTCCGATCACGCTTAATTTGCCGGACAAGCTCGTAGCGACGCGGATGCTCGCCGCCGCGTTCCGCGACTTTGCGCTCGGGCCGCGCTGAGACGGATCTATGGCAGCTAAGATTCCGTTCGTCCGCGACATGGAGTTCGAGTACGGCGCGCCGCAGCAGGTCAGTCCGCTGATCCGGCGTCTGGTCGCCAACAATCCCGGGCCGTTCACCTATAAGGGCACCGGCGTCTATATTGTCGGCCATGGCGAGGTCGCCGTCATCGACCCCGGTCCGGACACGCGCGAGCATCTGGATGCGCTTGCGCGCGCGCTCGACGGGGAACGCGTAACGCACATCTTTGTGACCCACCGGCACAACGACCATTCCCCGGCCGCCCACCCGCTGGCCGCGCGTACGGGCGCCAAGGTCTATGCCAGCAAAGTCCCGCCGAAACCGAGCCACTGCGACGAGTTGCGGCTTGAGGCGGCGGACGACCACCTGTTTCAGCCCGACATCGATGTGACAGACGGCGAACGCTTCACTGGTCCGGGTTGGACCATCGAAGCGGTGGCGACGCCGGGCCACACCACAAACCACATGGCCTATGCGTTGCTGGAAGAGAATGCGCTCTTCCCTGGCGACCATATCATGGGATGGTCGACCACCGTCATCGGGCCGCCCGACGGCAACATGAGCGACTATTTCGCCAGTCTCGAAAAGGTGCGGGACCGCAACTACGAGACGCTCTGGCCGACGCATGGACCGCCCGTGCGGGATGTGCGGCCTTTCATCGAGGCCTTCATCGAACATCGGCTAGCGCGAGAAGCGCAGGTTCTGACGCAATTGGCGGCCGGCAAGCGCTTCATCAAGGATATGGTGCCGGCGATGTACGCCGACGTCGACAAGCGTCTGCACCCGGCCGCATGTCACTCGGTCCTGGCGCACATGATCCGCCTGGTCGAACTCGGGCGGGTCGGCTGCGAAGGCCCTGCCTGCGTTGACAGCGAATATTGGCTGAAAGACCACGGCTAACGCGCACGAAAGCGACTCTGTCTCTGCAGAGCCGCTTCCAGCGTCGACCTCAGCGCCCAGGGGTCTGTAGTGGGGTCGTGCCTCGGGCTGCGATCTGCCACAGAACGCAGATTGCTTAACCCGGTTCCTCAGCGGGGTTGCGTCGATTGGAGACGCCCGCGCAGCTGGCGCAGATACGACCCGATGCGCTTTGCGTTGGCGCCGAGATCGGAGCGGCCGACGCGGCTGACCGAGCGCAGGTCGACGCGCGCCCCCATCCCGTCCGGGCGGACGCGGATGGCGATGTCATCGGTGAAGCCGTACCAGAAGGTCCGGTCGGTGGCTTCGATGGCGCCGGTGAGAGCGTCCGCCGCGCCGATCGTCCAGCCCCGCTGACGCGCGAGATCGAGCGCGATGTCGAACGTGCTTGCCGGATCGAGGTTGGTCGTCACCGGCGCAATTTCGGGGTAGTGCTCGCGCTGCAGATCGACGAAGGCGCGGCCGTCACGCGTGTACTTGTTCAGCAGATCCAGATCATTGCCGTTAACGACCGCGGCGCGCGCCCGCACCACCGCCTGGGAGAAGGCGGGTGGGTTATCAAGGTCCGTGGAAATATCGTGGATGGGCGGAATGTTCTGCGCCGCGTTGCGCATGTAAGCGCCGTAGCCCAGGCCAAGCAGCGGAATGACAAGAGCGGCCAGCGCCAACATCAGCCCACGTCGAGGCGGAATCAGCAGCGCCAGCAACACGGCGGCAAGCGCCAGCCCAGCAGAGCCAATTAGAACGCGCGGTCCCCAGGCGAGCGTCATCTGACCGAAGCCTACGGTCCAATCCAGATAGCCGAACTTCGTGCCCAAGGCGGCAACCAGGAAATAGACCGGCACGAGCATCGACACGGCCAGTGCGCCGCGCACGAACCAGTTGCGAAACACTTCCATTCGAGCCCCAAAGGGAAGTCTGACTACGCGCCTCTTTCCTATCCCTGTTATTCCGCCGCCTGAGCGCTCGGCAGCCGGTAGTCCTTGAACTGTTCGCGTAGCGCCAGCTTGTTGATCTTGCCGGTGGCGCCAAGCGGGATCTTCTCCACGATGACCATGTCGTCGGGCATCCACCACTTGGCGATCTTGCCTTCGAGATGGCCGAGCACCGATTCCTTGGCCGGGTTGGCGCCGGCTCTTGGCTCGACGATGAGCAGCGGACGCTCGTCCCATTTCGGATGCGCGACGCCAATCACGGCCGCGCAGGCCACCTCGGGATGGCCCATGGCGATGTTCTCGACATCGATCGAACTGATCCACTCGCCGCCCGACTTGATCACGTCCTTGGCCCGGTCGGTGATCTGCATGTAGCCGAGCGGATCGATGGTGGCGACGTCGCCGGTGTCGAAAAAGCCGTCCGGTTCCAGGCACTCGCCCTTATCGTTGCGGGCGCCGGCGTTCTTGAAATACGCGCGCGCAACCGCAGGCCCCTTCACCAGCAAGCGCCCGAACGCTTTGCCGTCGTGCGGCTTCTCCTGGCCCTCGTCGTCGACGATCTTCATCTCGATGCTGAAGAGGGCCCGCCCTTGCTTCAGCTTGGCCTTGATCTGGCTTTCGTGATCGAGCGCCAAGGTTTCTGGCAATAGCTTGCCTATGGTGCCGATCGGACTCATCTCGGTCATACCCCAGGCATGAATGACCTCGACGCCGTAATCTTCCTCGAAAGCGCGCAACACGGTTTCCGGAACAGCTGAACCGCCGATGGCGACGCGCTTCAGCGTCGTAGGTTTTTGATTGGTTTCGCGCAGATAGCCGAGCAGCATCTGCCAGACCGTCGGCACCGCCGCTGTGATCGTCACTTTCTCCGTTTCCAGCAATTCATAGATGCTCGCGCCGTCGAGCTTGGCGCCCGGCATCACAAGTTTGGCGCCGCACATCGGCGCGGCAAAAGCGATGGCCCAGGCATTGGCGTGGAACATCGGCACCACCGGCAAGATCACATCTGCAGCGCCGGCGCCGAAACAATCTGTCTGGTTGGCGGCCAAACCGTGGATTACGTTCGAGCGGTGCGAATAGAGCACGCCCTTGGGCTCGCCGGTCGTTCCTGATGTGTAGCACAGTCCGCACGCGGTGTTTTCGTCGAAACCGCCCCATTCGGCTTCCTGCAGATGGCCGTGGATGAAATCCTCGTAGGCGACGAAATGCGCCGCCTCCGACTTTGGCGTATGTTCGCGATCGGTCAGCGCCACATAGGTCTGCACCGTATTGAGCAACGGGGCGATCTTTTCGACGATGGGCGCGAAGGTGATGTCGAAGAACAGTATCTTGTCTTCGGCGTGGTTGACGATCCAGGCAATCTGATCCGGAAACAGCCGCGGGTTCACGGTGTGCAGCACCACACCCATGCCCATGGCGCCGTACCAGGTTTCGAGGTGACGCTCGCTATTCCAGGCCAGCGTCGCCACGCGGTCGCCCAAGCGGACGCCGCGTTCTTTCAGCGCATTTGTCACCTGCTTGGCCCGCCGCCAAATCGTGCCGTAATTGCTGCGCGAGACCACGCCGCTCTCGATGCTCCGTGTCACGACCTCGCGGCGGGGGAAATTGGTGTTGGCGTGGTCGAGAATCCGATCGACCGTCAGCGGCCAATCCTGCATGAGCCCGAGCATCGCTGCCTCCCGTTTGTTCTCTGACAGCAATGTTAAGCAGGCCGCGACGCTGGCGGCAATTGCTGTGTCAGGCCGCAGCCAGGTACGCCCTGCCGGCGCCGGGCGGCGGCCGCATCGCCTCGCCGCGACGCGCAGGCTGCCAACCCACCTTGAACAACACGCCGAACAAGGCCGGCGCCGCCAGCTGCGGGAATGACGCCGGCACGACGCACGGCCGGGTCTCTGGCCACAGCGAGGCGACCAGCGCGGCATGCTGGAGATCGAGCCTGTTGCGGTCCAGCGTCGCCGCGCCCGCATCGTCGACGGCCGGGACGAGCTGGCGTTCGTGCTGCGGCGGGCTCACCGGCGACGCACGCAACGCCAACGCTGCGAGGGCCATGTCGAACGCGCGCACGCCAACCTCCCGCAGCGAGGCTGAGCGATTCCGATTGAAGCAAATGTTAAGGGAAGAGCCGGCTTCTCGCCCAGCCCGCGCCAGCCGACTCGCGTGAAAACACCAGGCGGTCATGCAACCGGAACGGACGGTTGCGCCAGAACTCGATCGTCATCGGAATCAACCGATACCCACGCCAGTGCGGCGGACGCGGCACTTCGCCGATTCCGAATTTCAGCGCGTATTCGGCGATCCGCTTTTCCAGCGCCAGTCGTTCTCCTAACGGGCGCGACTGCAGACTGGCCCAGGCGCCGAGCCGGGCGCCGCGGTCGCGCGTGCGGAAATAGGCGTCGGCATCGGCATCGGACACCAGCTCGACGAGGCCGCGGGCCCGTACTTGGCGGCCGAGGCTCTTCCAGTGAAAGCAGACCGCCGCGCTGGCTCGGGCGGCGAGCTGGCGGCCTTTGGCGCTTTCGCTGTTGGTGTAGAAAACAAAGGCGCCGTCTTCGAAGCTCTTCATGAGCACCATGCGCACGTCCGGCATGCCAGCTTCGTCCACGGTTGCGAGCGCCATGGCGTTCGGATCGTCGGGCTCGGCCGCACGCGCCTCTTTGAACCAGCGCTCGAACAGGCTGAACGGCTCGTTCTCGGCGAACAGAGCCGCATCGTCCGGCGGCGGACCGTCGGGATCATATTTCGGTGAGGGTGGAATCAGCGCATCGCCAGTCACGGAACCTCCTGGGCTGGACCTGCTTTGTATAGCAGCCGGCGACCGCATCCGAATAGGTCAAGGGCCGCATCGTCCAGATGCGTGACGTGGCTCGAACCCGTTTGGAAAGCGATGATCGTCTATAGTCTTAACGGCGAACGCGTTGCGGAGGTTGTGGCCCAGGGCCGCCCGCTCGACAGCGACAGCAGCTTGAGCGAGCTGATCGCCGAAGTGCGCTGCTCAAACGCCCAATGGGTCGTCATTCCCGCCAACCGGCTGAGCAAAGACCTGTTCCGGCTCGCAGAGAAGGCTGCATCGTTCGCGGAGAAATTCGTCACCCATAAGCTGCGCCTGGCCATCTTGGGCGATGTTGACCCGCCCGAAGCGCTCGCGCAATCGTGCGTCTTCCTGCGCGACTGCAACGATCTCGCGACGCGCCTAGCGTCTGCGAAGTAGTCTTGCGCCGTCTTGGGGCTTGGGCGAGCCGGAATTACCCGGTGCAGGAGTTGACGCGGCTATCGCTTAACCGCGCCCGCCCCATCGTAGAGGCTCATCTGAGGCGTCTGGCTGACTGCCCAACACTTTGATTGCTGCGATGACGCCAGCGGTGCAAGCTCGAAGCTCATGTCCCACAACACCTTCGGCCATCTCTTCCGCGTGACCACCTGGGGCGAGAGCCACGGGCCCGCCATCGGCTGCGTGGTGGACGGCTGT
>CAZHWA010000057.1:0-7889 GCA_964536175.1 uncultured Terricaulis sp.
GCGGCTGTGTCGCCGGGAATCGGCGGCGGCGTGCCAGGCAGCTGGCGAGCCCCCCCGCGTTGGGGATCGGGCGCGCGCGTGCCGTTGCGGCGTGCGCGGCGCGATCGCGAATCCATCGCGCGATCGTAGATCGCGTCGGCCATGCCATAGTCGCCGTAACGGTTGAGCCAGCTTGTGTAGTCGCTCCAGCTTGCGCGGTAGGAGCGCGACAGCAGCATGCGTCCGCGCACAACGCCCTCGAGCACATCGTCATCGGCACGGTTGAGCGCATTGGTGACGCCGCGCCAGTTGCTGGCCTCGATGGCGGCGAAGGCGTCACGGTACGCCGCTTCGTCCTGCTCGCTCAGCGCCACGACGCGCTGGGCCAGCGCGGGGGTCGCAGCGGCTGCGAAACAGAGGGCGGCGAGGGCGAAGCGAAACGTCATCGGGGCCCGTTCTCGGCTGGTTAAGGATGGGCGGCTCGCGCAACGCCCAGCTCGTCCAGCCAGGTTTCCGCAAGCAACAAGTCCGCCCATGCCAGCCGCTTATGCTGCGGCTGACGTAAGAGGTATGCGGGATGAAGCATGACCATCGCGTTGATGGGCGCCGTTAACCCTTCCCGGGTGTAGTTCAGCCGCCGGCCACGCAATTTCATCACACCGTCTTCGCGCTTGAGAACGGTGTGGGCCGCAGCCTTGCCCGCCAGTATGAGCAATTTGGGCTGCTTCAGCTCGATCAGCCGCTCGACGAAGGGCAAGCAGGCGACAATTTCGCCTTGCGTGGGATCGCGATTGCCAGGGGGCCTCCAGTAAATTGTATTTGAAATCAATATATTAACTTTGCGGCTTAGGCCGATCTGAGCCAGCATTCGGTCCAGCAACTGCCCGGAGCGCCCCACGAATGGCTTGCCGGCTTGGTCCTCGTCCTTGCCAGGCGCCTCGCCGATGATGAGCACCGGCGCTTCCTCCACGCCGTCGGCAAATACCGTATTCCGTGCGGTGCTCTTGAGGGCGCAGCCCTCGAAGTTCTCCACAGCCGCGCGAAGCTCAGCCAGCGATTGCGCCGCCGCGGCGAGCGCGCGCGCTGTGTCGACCGCCGAGGCAGGCGCGGCCCGCGCGCGCCCGCGCCGGACGGCTTTGGCCGGACCGGGATCGGGTTTGGCTACCCCGGGTGGCGATGCGGCTTTGGGTTTCGCCGCTGCGTAAATGGCTTCTGCGGCATCCATATCCACGCCCGCCGCTCGCCAGAAGGCAAGCAGCGCGCGCGCGGCGTTCTGCGGGGCGGGATCGGCGTGCACGAGCGTACTCTGCACGGACTCGCCGCGCCGGCAAAGCGGGCAGGGCGCCTTGCGCCTTGCGCGCTCGCCTTTGATAAACGCCTCGAACACATGAAGGGGCAGCAATGAACGACGAACCGATCGCGCGCGACTCAATGGAGTACGATGTCGTGATCGTCGGCGCAGGGCCCGCCGGGCTTGCGGCTGCGATCCGTCTGAAGCAGCTCGCGGCCGATGCTGGCGCAGAAGTCTCGGTTGCGGTGTTGGAGAAAGGCGCGGAGGTGGGCGCTCACATTCTCTCCGGCGCGGTGATCGATCCGTGCGCGCTCGACGAATTGATTCCGGACTGGAAGGAGAAAGGCGCACCGCTCGACACCCCGGTTCGGGAAGATCAGTTCAAAATGCTCGGCCCTGCCGGGGCGGTGTCGTTGCCGATGTTCCTGATGCCGCCGCTGTTCAACAACCACGGAAATTACATCGCCTCGTTATCCAACGTGACGAAATGGCTGGCGCTTCAGGCTGAGGCGTTGGGCGTTGAAATTTATCCGGGCATGGCCGCTTCCGAGCCCGTGTACGAGGAAAGCGGGGCGCTGAAGGGTGTCGTCGCCGGCGTATTCGGAATCGGGCGCAACGGCGAGAAAAAGCCCGATTATCAGCCCGGCATGGAGCTGCACGGCAAATATGTATTTCTGGCCGAAGGCGCGCGCGGCTCGCTGACCAAGGTGTTGACAGAACGTTATCAGCTGCGCGCGAAGTGCGACCCGCAGAAGTTCGGCATCGGCATCAAAGAGCTATGGGAGATTCCGGCCGAGCAGCACAAGCCGGGGCTTGTTCTGCACACCGTAGGCTGGCCGCTTGAGAATGACACAGGTGGCGGCTCGTTCATGTATCATTGGGGCGAGCGGCTGGTGTCGGTCGGCCACGTTGTGCATCTCAATTACACGAACCCGTACATTTCGCCCTTCGACATCTTCCAACAGCACAAGCTGCACCCCGAGATCAGCCAATATCTGAACGGCGGCAAGCGTCTCGCTTATGGCGCGCGCGCCATTACCGAAGGCGGTTTCCAATCCGTGCCGAAGCTCGCTTTTCCAGGCGGAGCGCTGATTGGCTGCTGCGCCGGTTTTGTGAACGTGCCGCGCATCAAAGGCAGCCACAATGCGATGAAGTCCGGCATGCTCGCTGCTGAGGCGGCCTTCGACGCCATCAAGGAGGGCCGCCAGCGCGACACGCTGGAGCAATACGAAGAATTCTATCTCGACAGTTCGATCTACAAGGATCTCTATCGTGTCCGGAACGCAAAGCCTCTGCTCAGCCGTCTGGGCACGTTCTGGGGCGGGGTCGCCGGCATGGCCGACATGTGGACGACCACGCTGCTGGGCGGTTTTTCGTTCCTCGGCACACTGAAGCACGGCAAGTCGGACGCCGCCGCGACCGAGAAGGCGGCCCAGCACAAGCCGATCGCCTATCCCAAGCCCGATGGCGTGCTCACCTTCGACAAGCTCTCCTCGGTGTACCTCTCGAACACCAATCACGAGGAGGATCAGCCCGTTCACCTGGTTTTGCGCGACCCCGCCATCCCGATCAGGGTAAACTTGCCGGAATACGCCGAGCCCGCGACACGATATTGCCCGGCTGGCGTGTATGAGGTGCTGTATGACGAGGCCGGGTCCAATCCGCGTTTTCAGATCAACGCCCAGAACTGCGTTCACTGCAAAACGTGCGACATCAAGGACCCGAGCCAGAATATAGACTGGGTGACGCCCGAAGGCGGCGGCGGGCCGAACTACGCCAATCTCTAAGCCGTTATCCCGCCGAGGCGGGTGAAAGGACGAAAAATGCGTTTGGCCCTGCTGGCGGCGAGTATTGCGGCACTGAGCGTGGGAATGGCTGCTCCGGCGGCTGCGCAGACGAACCGGGATGACCCGCGCGTGCAGCAGGCCCTCATGGAAGAGGGTGTGGAGCCGGCGCAGGAACTGCGCGTCACGTCGCCTCCGAATGCCGCGCCTGACCGTACCTATGACGACCCTAACGCGGCTTTGCTGGAAGCGGACATCGATTACCTGGTGCGCGAAGGCCGGCGTCTGCTCGCGAACGGCCCGGGAGGCGAGCAGCCCGCCTTTTGGAGTTTGGCGGTGTTCGCCGATGACTTCGCGGCGGGCCGCCTGCAACACGCGCGGGAGACGCTGAACAATGCGCCAGGCGGAATCCAGGGCGGCATCGCCGACATGCTGGAGCCGTTCTTGCTTGCGGCCGAAGGGGAGGTGGATCGCGCCGTCGAACGCGTCGATGCAGGCGGCGACAACCTCCCGGCGCCGCTGCCCGAAGTTGCGCGGGCGCTACTTTTCGAATCCGCAGGGCGTTTGGACGAGGCCGCAGCCGTCTATGCGCTGATGGCCGAGCGGCTCGATCTTACACCGCCGGGCGATGACGAACCGCAGACCATGGAAGAGTTCGAGCGCGCGCTGAGCGCGACGCGCATCACCCACGCAGTCTATCGCGCAGCTCTCCTGCATCACCGGCTCGGCCGCACCGAAGAAGCGCGGCGCTACTACAACGTCGTGGAAGAGTTTGCCCCGCGTTCGGCGGATGTGCGCGAAAACCTGCGTCGGCTCGCAGCTGGCGAACAGCCGTTCGAGCGTCCGCTCGACGCGAAGAGCGCGGCGGGGCGTTGGATGATCTTCGTTTCCGAGTATCTGACGCAATCGGAAGCCATCGCCGGCATTCTTGCGCAACAGGATCCGCAGCCTGGTCTGACGTCGGTCTCGGGTTCAGCGTTGCTGCAAATCGGGCTGCTCCTGTCGCCAGACGCAGGCGATTGGCGCCTCTACGCAGCCCAGCAGGTGTTGGACGCCGGCGGCGCCGACGGCGCCGAGCGCATCATTGCGCAGATGCCCGCCGACAGCGTGTTCGCGCCGGAGGCCGACATCTTGCGCGCCGGCATCCAGATCGAGCGCGGCGACCACTCCAACGCAATTGCCAGCGCGCAGCGCGCACAGTCGCAAGCGGGGGAGAGGTGGTCGGTGATTGCTGCCGCCGCAGACGTCTATCGCCGTGCGCAGCGCTCCGATGAAGCGATCTCCGCCTACACCCAGGCATTGTCGATGGCGCAGACGCCGAAGGATCGCGCCGATGTGCTGGGTTGGCGTGCTTATGCGCACCGCTACGCCGGCAACCTCGCCGCCGCCACTGCGGACATGCGAGCCGCATACGAGATCGACCAAAGCGTCGACACGCGGTTGCTCTATGTCTCGATCCTGATGGACGATCCGCAGGCGTGGCGCGACGGCGTCCAGGTCGCGCGTGGGCTCTTCGCAGAACAACCCGACTCCGTCATCCGGCTCAATGCCTTGGGATATGCGCTGATCCAGCGGCCCGAAGGCCTGGAGGAAGGCTACCGTCTGCTTTGGCGCGGCTTCAACTTCGGCCAGCAGGACTACGCCGTGGTCGATAGCCTGGGCTGGGCCTATTACCTTTATGGCCGCTTCGAAGAAGCACGCGCCCTGATCGAGCGCGCCAACGAGCTCTCGGTCAACGAGCCGAACGCGGAGATTCTCGACCACTTGGGCGATGTCTATTGGCGGCTTGACCGTCGCGAAGATGCGCGACAGACGTGGCAGCAGGCGCTGGACGCCGATCCCGACGCCATTCGCCGCCGCTCGCTCGAAAGCAAACTACGCCGTGGCTTGACCGCCCCGGCCCCGCGCCGTCGCGATCTGCCGCGTGTCGACCTGCCGGACGGGCCGGCGCAGCGGGACGAGCTGTGACGCTAAACCTGCGCCTTGCAGTGGCGGGCGCGTGCGTGCTGCTCGCTTCGTGCGCCACGCCCCATGCGCCGCCGCCGGACGATGCGGCCTCGTACGCTGATCATCTTATCGGCCGTGTGGCCCATCTTCGGCGCGATCATGCAGCCGCGGCAGACCGCTACTTCGCAGCATTGCGCCGCGAGCCGGACAACCCGGCGCTGCTGAATGGTGCGGTCACCGCTTCACTCGCTGCCGGCGATGTCGAGCGTGCGCGTCAAGCGGCCCGTACTGCGCCGCGAGCGGAGGCGCCCGCTTACGCTCACATGGTGCGGGCCGCCGATTTTCTTGCGGCGCGCCGTCACCGTCTTGCCGCCGATGAACTCAATCGCGTTCAGGGCAGCGCCGGCGAGCAACTGGTCGCGCGCATGATGCTTGTATGGACGCGCGCCGCCCAGGGGCGTGTCGACGATGTCGTCGTAGATCTCGCGCCGCTGGCTTCGATTCGCCCGTACGGGGGGCTTTTTGCGTATCAGCAGGCGATGGCCCTCGACTTCGCCGGCCGCACCGAGGAAGCGCTGGCCAACTACGCCACGGCGGCTGACGGCGGCATGGTGTTGCCGCCTGCCGTCGAGCGTCACGCCGACCTGCTTGCGCGCGCCGGCCGCCGCGCCGACGCGGCCGCGCTGCTCCAGTCCGAGGCCAACGCGCTCAACCCGGCGCTCGCGGCGGCGCAGGCGCGACTGCAGGGCGGGCAAGCGATCGCCCCTGGGCGCATCACGGCCGCGCAAGGTGCGGCCGTCGGTCTGTACGGCTTGGCGGCGATCTTCCAGCAGGAGAACGACGCCACCAACGCGCTGGCAGCCCTCACGCTCGCGCTGATACTGGATCCCTCCTTGGACTCGGCGCATCTCATGTTCGCACAAGTCCAGTCCTCACTCGGTCATACAGACGTTGCGCGTGCGGCGCTGTCGCGCATAGGCGCCGATTCCCCTTACGCGAGCACGGCTCGCATGTTCGAAGCGTGGACGCTGATCGACGACGAACGTCAGGAGGAAGGCCTTACGCTCGCGCGCGCCGCGGCTGAAGGCGGCGACCTGCGCGCAACGCGCGCTCTCGCGGACATGTATCGCAACCTCGAACGGTATGCGGAGGCAGAGCCTATCTATACCGCTCTAATCGCTGAGAGCTCGAATGACTGGCGCACCTATTTCTCGCGTGGGGCCGTGCGTGAGCGGCTCGGCCGGTGGCCAGAGGCGGAAGCCGACTTGCGGCGCGCCCTCGAACTCGCGCCCGAACAACCGGAGGTGATGAATTATCTCGGCTATACCTGGATTGATCGCGGCGAGAACCTGCAGGAAGGCTTGGCCCTGATCCAGCGCGCCGTGGAATTACGGCCCAACTCAGCCGCGATCGTCGACAGTCTCGGCTGGGCTTATTATCGCTTGGGGGACTACGCCGAGGCGCTGGAACATCTGGAACGCGCAGTCGAGCTCGAACCTGCCGACCCAATATTGAACGATCACTTGGGCGATGTGTACTGGCGGCTCGACCGGCGCATCGAAGCGCGCTTCCAGTGGCAGCGTGCGCTTACGCAGAGTCCGAGCGACGCGGCGGCTATCGAACTCAAACTCGAGCGCGGCTTGCCGGACGCGCCAAATCCGCAATCTGCCAACCGATGAGCGTCCGCGTTTTCGCGCCGGCGAAAATCAATTTGACGCTCAAGGTGGGCCGGCTGCGCGCTGACGGCCTGCATCCGTTGCAGAGCGTGGTCATGTTCGCCGATGTCGGCGATGTGGTGGCGGCGGCCCCTGCCAACGCGTTGTCTTTGGTTGTGCACGGCGAGTTTGCCGAAAGCGTGGAAGCGGGCGATGACAATCTGGTCGTACGCGCTGCGGCCGCGCTGGCGAAAGCGGCAGACATGCCCGATGCCGGGGCCGCTCTAACGCTCGAGAAGAATCTGCCCGTCGCCTCAGGCGTGGGCGGCGGTTCTTCCGACGCGGCCGCCACGCTGCGCGCCCTCAACGAAATCTGGGCGCTCGATTGGCCTATCCAGCGGCTGTCTGAAGTTGCACAGCCTCTGGGCGCCGATGTGCCCGTGTGCGTGGCAGCTCAGACCGCGTTTATGACCGGCGCTGGAGAGAGCTTTTGTCCGGTAAGTGCGCCGCCGTTGGCCGCGGTCCTGGTCAATCCTCTCATCCCGTTGCCGACAGGCAATGTCTATCGCCAGTACGACCGTATGAATCTCGGTGGCGCAATCGAATTCCGCGAGCCGCCGCATTGGCCGGGCGCCGAAGCGGCGCTTGCGGAAATCGCGGCGCTCGCCAACGACCTTGAACCGGCGGCGCGTGCGCTCTTGCCTGAGATCGACGAGATTGCGGCCATGATGCGCGCCGACGCGCGCGTGCTCCACGCCGGTCTTTCCGGCAGCGGCGCCACCATGTTCGCACTCGTACCGAATAGCGGCGACGCCTCCGAACTGGCGGAAACGTGGCAACGCGCGCACCCTGACTGGTGGGTCGCCGACGCCATGCTCGGGGCGGCTTGACCGGACGGACGCGGCTGGATAGCTCGCCGCTTCGAGGTGACGCGTGTGGTTTGAATTGGCGGCGGCGGCGGCGATTTCCGCACTGGTCAGCCTTATTGCCTGTCGCGTCGTCATGAAAATGGGGCCAATCGATCGCCCAGACGCGGCGCGCAAGGCGCACGGTTCTCCTACCCCGACAAGTGGCGGCGTGGGCATTGCAGTCGGCTTCGGGGCCAGTGTCGCACTGCTGGCCGTGGCGTCCGAGACGATGCATTCCGAAGTCGCTCCGCGCAGTGCGTTGCTGCTGACCTTGGCGGCGTCGTTTTCTTACCTGTTCTTGTTCATTGGCTGGTGGGGTGACACG
>CAZHWA010000057.1:7899-8957 GCA_964536175.1 uncultured Terricaulis sp.
GTGCGCGGCTGAAAATGGTTCTGTTCGGTGCGGCGTCACTTGCAGCAACGCTCGCAGTGGGACCGGTGCTGTCATTCCCGCTTCAGGATGACGCGCGGTTGATGTTGCCGTTGTGGCTCGGCGTTGTCGGCACGGCATTGTGGATTTTTACCCTCGTCAATGGGGTGAACTTCATGGACGGCGCCAACGGCCTGGCCATGGGTTCGGTGGCGGTTGGCCTCAGCGGCCTGGCAGCGGTGGCTTACGATCACGGCTCTATTGCCGGCGTCATCATCTGCCTGTGCGCGGTCGGCGCCATCGCAGGCTTCCTGTTCTGGAATTTTCCAACCGGGCGCCTGTTCGCGGGAGATGCAGGCGCGTTGTTCGCTGGCGCGCTGGCAGCCTTGTCTTCGGTGATCGTCATCCACCGCACCGGGATTTCGCCGCTTATCCCGCCGATCCTGTTCTTTCCGTTGCTTTCGGATGTGCTGGTGACGCTGGCGTGGAGGGCGTGGCGCCGGCGATCGTTATTCGATGGCCATAGCGAGCACCTCTATCAAATCGCGCGACACGCCGGCATGAGCCACACGGAGGTGGCCCTCATCTACTGGTCGGCGACGGCGGCGTGCGGCGTGATTGCATATCTGGTCGCCAACAGGGATGGACTGGCTGCAGCCATGGCTCTGGCGACGATGGCGGCGGCGGCGATTGTGGTTTCGACGGCCGTCCGCCGTTTCGCTGCCAGACGCGGCATCGAGGGCGTCTAGTAAGCGCGTTCGACGACGAAATCGGCCAGTTCGGTCAGCGCATCGCTATAGGCGTTCGAAGGCAGCGCGAGCAGCGCACGGGTGGCGGCCCTGGCATGGCTTCGCGCCGCCTCCAGCGTGAGTGCGATGGCGTTGTGCCGGCTCAGCAAGGTTAGCGCGCGATGGAAATCGTCGGCGCCTTGCTCTCCGCGCATCGCGCGCCGCCAGAATGTACGCTCGGTTTCGTCGCCCGCCTCGCGCGCGATAACGACAGGCAGCGTGACTTTGCCCTCTTTGAAGTCCGCGCCCGTGTTCTTGCCCATCGCTGCAGCT
>CAZHWA010000058.1:0-8828 GCA_964536175.1 uncultured Terricaulis sp.
GCGACGCCCCGCACGCGGCATTGTCGAACAACTGACGATCGGCTCGTAAGGGCCAACCTAGGCCGTCCTGACACATCCTTACGAACGTCTCGCACCGCGTCCCCAACGGACACCGCGCCTCGCAGATCGGACGTCTGCAAACAATGCCTACACTTGCGATGCGGGTTGGCACAGCGTCGCTAAACCTCTGAAAAATCACAGACTGAAGTTTGGCAGTTTTTGGCATAAGCGTTTGAGTTTGCTCAGGCGGGGCGGCTTCTCCGGGGCCGCCAGGCGTCGACCGGTCCATTCAGCCAAAGCTGAACCGCGCTTGCATATGCGTTTTCAGGAACTCGCGCATTTCTCGGTATGAGGCGCGCTCCATTTCACGCAGCAATTCTGCGCGCACGTTCGGATCCGGGTTGTTGAAGCGCGCATCCAGGTCGCTCACGGCGTCGCGATACCACGCGTAACGCTCCGCGTCCGCACGCACCTGCAACCCCTCGGCAAGCAACCGCAAGAACATGGCGAACACGCCGATGACGGCCACCAGGCTGACCAGAACGCGCACTGAGAGAGAATCGAATGTCGCGCCGTCGTACAACAGCAGCGCGATGAGAATGGAGGCGATCAGCGCAGCCAGCGCCGTCACATACGCGGCGCCGCGGCTGAAAACGTGCCAGGATCTCGGCGAACCGACGCCGGCGGCGAGCTTTTCACGTACGTAATCGCCCTGCACGCCGATACGCTGGCGGCGCATGATGGAGAAGAGCTTGTCAAGCTCGGGAGACGGCGCCAGCGGACCGGGTTCTCTCTTGAACGCTTCGAGCAGCCAAACCCGACGCTGGTTCACGTCTTCGATCGTCGCCGTCAATAGCGCGCGCGCATCCTGCATCAAGGCCGGCGCCACCGCATCCAGCGCCACGTTGCGCCGCCGCGTTAGTTCGGCCAGCGCGGCGTCGTCGGAAAAGGCCTGGGCCGCCAGCGCCGGGTCAGCGATCAGACTCTGAAAATAGAGCTGACGCAGCCGCTCGGTCTGAAGCCGTTGTTCCAGCCATTGCGCAATAGCGCGATCGCCGTGCATCAGCCAGATCGTCGCCAGAAAGCCCAACAGCGATATCGCGGCTGCGAACGCATAGACACCGCGCTCGACCTCCCATCCCAGGGGCTGCGCCACCGGCAGCAGCGCCGACAGCGCCGCGCCGAAACTTGTGACTGAGGCCGCAATGACGCCATTGCGCCGCCGGCGCGCCCGGCCTTCGCCAGCGCGTTGGTCGATTGTCTCGAAGCGTGCGCGCAGCTCGGGCCAGTCGAACACACGCAGGGCGCCGGGAAACTGCGCGTCGAGTAGCGCTCTCGCGCGTTCGGTGAGCAGAAGATCGTCGTTGCTCCACTCAGCCATGCGGTCGAATGGCCGGGGCGGGTTCTGTTCTCTCGCGGCCGCGGTCACCGCCATAGCCGCCCCCCTAACCGCGCCGCGACAATTGCTGTCCAATGAGCGGGCGCACCACGCCCACGATCTCGCGCGCGAAACTTGCGGCGCCCCAGGTCAGGATCAACCAAGCCGCCATATGTGTCTCACGTCCCTCATGCTGACGCATGCTCAGGCTCAGCAAGAAGAACACGATCAATACTGCGAGCACGCCGTACTGCACCAGCAATGGCGAGCCGCCTCGCCCAGCCCACAGAGCCTTGCTTCGATCGTAGCCCCAGGCGGCGCCGACCAGCAGCGGGGGCATAATGAAGATGTTCTGCGATCGCTCCAGATCGAACAGCAATTCGGTGTCTTCCGGAAATAGGAGCCTCGGCAGACCGAGCGCGACATTCGCGATTGGCCACGCCAGGAAGCCGGACACCAGGACCGCGAGCGCGATGAACGCAAGTTCGTACACGGTGAAGGGCGCCGGCGGCGGCGCCGCGATTGCTGACATAACCGGCTGCGGCGCTGGCGGGGCTGGGGCCGCAGCTTTCGGCTTCGTAGGGCGCTTGCGTGTCGCATGCGCCTTCGGCGCCGTCGCCGGGGCGTTGGCGCGGCGACGCGCCAGATCGGCGAACAGCCCCTCGGGAAAACGCGCCAAGTACGCTTCGAAATCGGCGGGATCGCGACTGTCTTGCACGCCGCGCCAGAACGCGACTTCAATTTCCACATCGCTCTGGCCGGCGCGCCCGCGCGCCACGCCGCCGCGTTCGCCGGCCAGGCGTTGCACGGCGGCCACCACCGGCTTCAGCGCAGCATGTTCAGCGCTCCCGTCCCATTGGGTCAAATCGTGTGCGTGCAATTGTCCGAAGCCGAGCGGATACGCAGTTATGGATTCGATCTGCACAGGCACCAATACGCCGCGCTCAAGCGCCCGCTGCGCCTCGTCCAGCACCCAGCTCGATTGCACCGACTTTGGCGACCAGATCACAATGGCGGCGCGACAACTCTCCAATATTTGCAGCGTCACCGCTCGGTATTGTTCCCCGGGCAGGATTTCCGCATCCCACCAGACACTGAAGCCGTGCGTCTGAAGCGCCTCGGCGAGACGGCGTGCGGCGTCGCGCTCTTCGCGTTTATAGCTGATGAACACGTCGGTCATGGGCCCGGCCCCGGCCGATCTTACTCGGTTCCGTCCCCCACCGCCACAATGTCCGACAATCGATGGCCCGGCATTGCCTCAGGGGAGCTTCTCCTGCTTCACTGCCCTCAAACGAGAAGGCCAATGGGAGGATGGGGATGCGGCGCAGCATTTTGGGCGCGTGTCTGGGACTCGCGCTGATGACGGCTGGCGCGCAGGCGCAAACCGAACAAGTCCGCGACCCAAACTTCGGGCGCGGCGAACGGGTATCGGGTGAAAGCTTTGCTACACGTTCGCCCGTGCTCGGCGCGCATGGCGCCGCGGCGACGGCGCATCCGCTGGCGACGCAAACGGCGATCGATGTGCTGCGCGCCGGCGGCTCGGCGGTGGACGCAGCGATAGCAGCGAACGCCATGCTCGGCCTGGTGGAGCCCACCGGCAACGGCATCGGCGGCGACATCTTCGTCATCGTCTGGGATCCCGAGACGCAACGCCTCTACGGCTACAACGGATCGGGACGCACGCCGCGCGGGCTGTCGCTCGCCGAAATGCGCCGGGAGGCGCGGCGGCGCGGCAATCCGAATGCAGTGCCGAGCTTTGGCGCGGCCAGCGTGTCTGTGCCCGGCACAGTCGACGGCTGGTTCGCCCTGCACGAGCGCTTCGGCCGCCGCACCATGGCCGAAAACCTCGCGCCGGCGATTCATTATGCGCGCGAAGGCGCGCCGATCCCGCAAACGATAGCGATGTACTGGAACAACAACAGGCGTCGCCTCGAGACAGAGTTTGCGGCCCGCCGACTGCAGGAATACGACAATGCGCGCAATCTCTATTTCTGCCAGGATAACTGCGAAGAGCACCGCCGCATGCCGGACGGCCATGGCCTGTTCCGCAATCCAGACCTTGCCAACACGCTGGAGCTGATCGGACGAGACGGCCGCGACGCGTATTATCGGGGGCCGATCGCGCGCACGATCGACGCGTACATGCGCCGCATCGGCGGCTGGCTGCGCTATGACGATCTGGCGCGCCATCAAGGCGAATGGGTCGATCCGGTGTGCGCACCTTACCGCGACGTCGAGGTGTGCGAGCTGCCCCCCAACAGCCAGGGCGTCGTCGCGCTGCAAACGTTGCGCATTCTCGACGGCTTCAATCTCAGCGAAATGGGCTTCCTCACCGCCGATTCTCTGCACACGCAGATCGAAGCGACGCGGCTTGCCTTCGCCGATCGCGCGCACTTCTACGGCGATCCGGCGTTCACCGGATTCGATGTGCGCAGGCTCTTGACCGATGAGTACACCGCCGAGCGCCGCGCACAGATCAGCAATGACCGCGCCATGCCGCCGCCGCCGCACGCAGAGCTGCGCATCGACGGTGACACGACATACCTCACGACGGCGGACTCGACCGGCATGATGGTGTCGCTGATCCAATCGAACTACCGCGGCATGGGCTCGGGCCTCGTGCCTGATGGTCTGGGCTTCATGTTGCAGGACCGCGCCGAACTCTTCTCGCTCGAAAGCGGCCATCCCAATGTCTATGCGCCTGGACGCCGGCCGTTCCAGACCATCATCCCCGCGTTTGCGCTGAAGGATGGCCAGCCCTGGCTCTCGTTCGGCTTGATGGGTGGAGACATGCAGCCGCAAGGCCACGTGCAGATCATCGTCAACCTTGTCGATTACGGCCTCGATCTGCAGGCTGCGGGCGATGCGGCGCGCTATCGCTTCTACGGCGGCGCCGAACCAACTGGCGACGAACCCGACGGTGTCGGCTTCGTCTCGATTGAAAATGGCGTGCCGCCCGACGTGCGCGCCGAACTTGAGCGTCGCGGCCATCGCATCCGTCCGGCGGACGGCGGCTTTGGCGGCTACCAGGCGATCATGCGCAACCAGAACGGCGTCTATGAAGCCGCAACCGAGATGCGCAAGGATGGGACCGCGCTGGCCTACTGATGCGCACGCTTGCCGCTGTCGCGCTGCTGACGCTCGCGGCATGTGGGCCGCAGCTCGGCGCGTTGGAGAAGGGCGAGACGGGGCGTGTCATGCGCGCCTACAATGGCGACACGCTCGAACTCGATTCCGGCCTGCGCGTCTTCCTCGCCGAGATCGACGCGCCGCAAGGCGAGAACCCGTACGCCGCGCAGGCCCAAGGCGAACTGGAGGCGCTGGCGCTGCATCGCGACGTGCAGTTGGCGTATGGCGGCGCACGGCGCTGGCGCAGCCGCGATGGGGCGCGCGAGGCCGCCATTGCGCATGTCTTCGTGAGGAGCGAGGGGGGACGGTGGTCGTGGCTCCAGCACGATCTGGTAGCGCGTGGGGCCGCCTACGTTCGTCCGCGGCGCGACAATCATGCGCGCAGCGAGGATCTGCTGGCGATCGAAGCGCGCGCCCGCGCCAGCGAGCGCGGCCTATGGGGCGAGCGAGCCTACCAGCCGCTTTCGGTGCGCGCGGCTGCGCGGGTGGCGATCGAGACCGAGGTGAACTGCCTGCGTGGCGATGCGCCATACCGCATCGTCGAAGGGCGCGTCGGGGCCGCGTCTGTGTTCGACCGCCGGGCAAGCCTGGAGATGGATGGCGCCGGCGACGAGACCGGCTTCGCCCTCGTCGTTTTTGGCGAGAGCTTCACCGCTTGGGACGGCGCCCCGCTCGCCTCGCTCACGGGCGCGCATATACGCGCGCGCGGGCCTTTGGGCGTCTATCGCGGTCGGCCGCAGCTTTGCCTGGACCACGCCGGTCAGCTGGAGATTTTGCCGGATCAGCCGACGTAGCCGGCTTCCACGGGATCGCCCACGCGTGATTCCAGGGCGCGGCGCAGCTTGATCAGAGCGGCGCCCTCGATCTGGCGTACGCGCTCTTTGGAAATGCCGAGCCGCTCGCCCAGTGCTTCGAGCGTCACTGCGTCGTCCTCGAGCTTGCGCTCCATGATGATCAGGCGCTCGCGCTCGGAGAGATCGCGCAGGGCGTCGCGCACCAGATCGGCGCGCGCCTCCGCATCGTGCGCGTGCATGGTCTCGACTTCGGGATCGGCGGCTTCATCGGCAAGCAAGTCCTGCCACTCGCCGTCGCTTTCGTCGGTCAGCGGGGCATTGAGCGAGCGGTCGGGCGCGGACAGGCGCGCGGCCATGACATCGACATCGTGCTCAGGCACGCCAAGCGCGTGCGCCACGTGCGCGCGTGCGGTGGGGTTAAGCGTGCCTTCGCCGACGTCGCCGATGCGCGCACGCAGCCGACGCAGATTGAAGAACAACGATTTCTGCGCGGAGGTCGTGCCGGTGCGGACAATCGACCAGTTGCGCAGGACAAAGTCCTGCATTGCCGAACGAATCCACCAGCTCGCATAAGTCGAGAAGCGGACTTCGCGCTCGGGTTCGAAGCGCGCGGCCGCTTGCATCAGGCCGACGCAGCCTTCTTGAACCAGATCGCTTGCCGGCAGGCCGTAGTGGCGAAACCGCGACGCCATCGCCACCACCAGACGAAGGTATGCCGTGATCAGTTCGTGCAAGGCGCGTTCATCGCCCTGCTCGCGCCAGCGGCGGGCAAGCCAGCGCTCGTGGTCGGCGGCGAGCAGAGGCGTACGCATCGCGGTGCGGATGAAGCGCTGCGCGCCGCGGCGAAGATCGACGTTTTCCGAAAGCGCCATGTCCTACCTTACGTCCCAACCGGCGACAGGTTCTTGGAGCCGCTGCCGCGGGCAGCGTCCCTTACGATCACGAACGCGTGAAATCGAAAGAAGGCGCCAAACCTGCCGCAGAAAAAAGCCGGCCCCCGAACAGCCGGCTTTACGTTTTCAAGAGCAGTAGACTTAGGCCGCTGCAGCCGCTTGTTTCTTAGACGCCAGCGAAGCGGTCAGCTTCTCGACCGCCAGATCGCGGTCGATCTTTTCTACGGCGGCGAGTTCGCGCGCCATGCGGTCGAGCGCGCTCTCATACAGCTGACGCTCTGAATAGGATTGCTCAGGCTGGTCGCTGGCGCGGTGAAGGTCGCGCACGACTTCGGCGATCGACACCAAGTCGCCGGAATTGATCTTGGCTTCGTATTCCTGGGCGCGGCGGCTCCACATCGTGCGCTTGATGCGCGGACGGCCCTGCAGCGTTTTCATTGCTTCGTTGACCACGTCCGCCGACGCGAGCGCACGCATGCCGCACGAGCGCGCCTTCGTAGTGGGCACCCGCAGCGTCATTTTGTCCTGCTCGAATGCAATCACGAACACGTCGAGGTCGAGCCCAGCCACCGATTGCTTCTCAACACCCATAACGCGCCCGACACCATGCGCCGGATAAACGATATGGTCGCCGGGGCGGAAAGCGAGCGGCGGGTTGGCTGTTTGCATACCTGGGTGCTCCGTTCTTTATTGTTGCGGCAAAGCAACCTTACCTAGCGTCACGTCAAACCGCACGAGCCTGAAGCGGGCGGGTTGGCCGCCCACGCCTCTTGTCCTCTGGCCCGTGCTGATCTGGCGCGCTGGAAGGTCCAACTGCCGGGGCGCTGCTAATCGCGCCCTGATGATTGGTTCCTTATACCACAGTTTCGGGCGTTTCGAAAGTCGCCGAGGGGTGTCGAGATCAGTCGCCCCGGCCGGGTTCCGGACTGAAGTATTTCTCGAATTTTCCCTTCTCGTCGCGGAATTCCTCGTGGTCCGCCGGCGGAGTTCCCTTCCGCGTAATATTTGGCCAGATCTTGGAAAACTCGGTGTTTATCTTCAGCCACTTGCCGTCCGGTTCATCCTGGCTGTCGGGCTTGATCGCATCGACAGGACATTCCGGCTCGCAGACGCCGCAATCGATGCACTCGTCAGGATGAATGACCAGGAAGTTTTCGCCCTCGTAAAAGCAGTCGACCGGGCAGACCTCGACGCAGTCCATTAATTTGCAGCGTACACATGCGTCAGTGACGATGTAGGTCATTCGCCCGCTTCCCGATCCGCAAGGTCCAGATGGCCGGTGCAGAATCGAGCGTCAAGTAAGTGAGACTGCGTCAAGTTCGCTATACAGCAGCCGCGCTTCTGCGGCGGGTCCACGCCGCGCGCCGAGCGCCTCTACGCGCACAACGCGCATGCCGTTGCGCTGCGGCACCATCACAGCATCCCCTACCGCCACTTCTGCAGCCGCCTTGTCGAGCGCACGCGAGGCGCCGTCCCGCACAACACGCACGCCGCCCTCGCTGACAAGGCGCGCCGGCGCGGCGCGCGTCTTGGCCAAGCGCGCACGGAACAGCCAGACATCGATGCGCTGACGCGCGGCCGTCACGCGGACGATCTCCGGCGCCGCGGCGGCGGGCGGACATCCTGCGGCAGCAGATTGGCCAGCGCCGCGAACGCATTGTCTTCCACCGGCGCGCGCCGATGCTTGCGCCGTCGCCGTGCGCGGCGCCATCGCGGCGGGGCGTCCTCGGAATCGCGCACGCGCCGATAGCCGAGCGCGGCGAGGATCGCCGGCAACTCGCGCGGCGACCGGCCGATCAGACGCGCCAGTGCGGCGTCGCTCGCCGGCGGCTCGGCATCAATCGCCTCGGCAAGACGCTCGACAAGATCGAGCCGTACGGCAAAGCGTCCGCACGCACGATATCCGGCGGCTGCGACTTCGCCCCACGTGCGCGCGCGATCCAGCGGCAAGGACAGAGCGCCTGGGCGGGCCACGAACACGGCGTGCAACTTGCCGGGGTGGGCGGCATGCCAAACCAAGGCCAACGTCTGCGCCGCGCGCGGTCGCACCAGTTTCGGCATGAAAATCGAGTGCCGGCCGATGCGCACGCCATAGCGCTGCAACGCCGCGGCTGCCGGCTCCGACAAATGGCTGAGATCCTCGTGCGCGCGATCGAGCGCGCCAGCGTTCTCGACCAGCCGAAAGGCCAGCCCGCGCGCATCCGGCGGCAAGCGCCCTTCGCGCCATGCGGTCTCAAGTGCAACGAGTGGACGCAGATCGTCCGCCACCTTGCGCGCCAGCCACAGCTCCAGCCGCTCGTGCGCGGCGCCGCGCTCGGCCGCCGACGCATGTTCGGCGCCGATCAGTTCAAGGCGCGGCTTTAGCACCGGCGCGCCGGCCGCCAGGCGCGCAATCGAGGCGCCATCGACGCGCACGCGCCCATCGCGGCCGAGCACGATACGGTCGTCGTCCACGGCCGCGATAGATGCCAGCCGGCGCGAGACTTCGGGGCGTAAGGCGCGCAGCGCAGCATTGCGCACTGCGCGCCCCTCCAAGCCGGACGAGGCGCGCGGATCGGGTTTGAACTCGAGGCCTTCGAGACCGCCGACGAAGTTCCCCTCCACAGTCACCTCGCCATCTTCGGAGACGCCGGC
>CAZHWA010000059.1:0-8702 GCA_964536175.1 uncultured Terricaulis sp.
GAATCGGCCTCAGCCAGAACGGCATCGATGTCGCGCTGATCTTGAGGGGTGGATGCGCCAAGGAAGGCGAGCGCCGCGGGGCCGAGCGCCAAGTCGATGAGCCGGGCGCCGCTTCGGGTCTGCACATAATAGTCGCGCTTAGGTGCGGCTTCTCCAATCAAGGCGATCTGCCGGGCATTGAGACCGAGCCCTTCGTAAAAGGCGCGTGTGCGCGGCTCGCGCGCGCGGTCATTGGCGAGAAAGATGCGCGTCGGGCAGGCTTCAAGAATGGTGGCGGCGATCGTGCTGGCTTCGACATCGGCCAGTTCTTGGGTAGCGAACACAACGGCGACGTTGCTCTTACGCAACATCTTCAGCCAGGCTTGGATCTGATTGGCGAAGGCGCCGTCGCGCAGATAGGCCCACGCTTCATCGAGAATAAGCAAGGTGGGGCGCCCGTCAAAGCGCGCTTCGAGCGCATGCACGAGACACGGCAGCACCGCCGCCAGCGCATCGGCGCTGGCCATCAGTTCGCCCATCTCGAAGGCCTGCACGTCGTGTTCGGCAAGGTGGCTCGCGTCCGCGTCGATCAGGCGTCCCCAAGGCCCTGCGTGGGTAAAGGGCAGGAGCGCTGTGCGGATGTCGCCGTCCTGGATAAGCGCCGACAACACCGACAATGTCCGCTCGTTCGCCGGTCTTTCTCCGAGCACCGAGAGTGCAGCCCAGATTTCTTCGCGTCGCGTCGGATCGATGGCGATGTTGGCGCGATGCAAAAGCGAAATCAGCCAGTCGCGCGTCCATGCGCGTTCGGCCTCATCATCGATCCGCGCCAGCGGCTGGAGCGCGATCGCTGCTTGTCCCTGGTCTTGCGTCAGATCGACGAAGACGCCGCCGAGCCCCAGCGTCAGTGCGCGGCTTGAGCGCCCAGCGTCGAGCACGAAGACCTGGCCGCCGGCATAACGGCGCCATTGCGCGGCAATCAGGCCCAGGAGAACGGATTTTCCGGCGCCGGTGGGTCCAACGATCAGGGTGTGGCCGACATCGCCATGATGGAGGTTCAGCCGGAAGGGTGTTGCTCCATCCGTTGCCGCAACCAGGAGCGGCGGGCCGTTCAAGTGCGTGTTGTGCGGCTCGCCCGCCCACACGGCCGAGAGCGGCAACAGGTGGGCAAGCGAATGCGTCAACAGGATCGGGCGTCGGAGATCAGCATAGGGCTGGCCCGGCAAAGAACCGAGCCAAGCTTCAACGGCATTGATAGTTTCGAGCGCAGTGACGAAACCCATGCCGTCGGCGATTTGGCGAATTTGGCGGATGCGCTCAAACGCGATCGCTTCGTTTGCATCGGCGACCGTGATGGTCAGCGTTACATAAGCCGCACCGGCGGCCTCGCCGTTCACGTCCTGCAGGGCGAGGTCGGCGTCTTCGGCCTGGGCGGTCGCGTCGTTGTCGAGGAGTGCTGCTTCTTCGCGGTAGAGTGCTTCGCGCAGCAGCGTCAGAATGCCTTTGCGTTTGGAGAACCAACGCTTGCGGATCTTCTCGATTTCGGCGCGTGCTCCTTCGCGATCGAGCGGCATCACCCGCGTCACCCAGCGATAGGGAAGGCCCAAACGGTTGAGCGCATCAAGAAGGCCAGGCTCGGTCTCGCTCACATAGCCGCGGACCGATAGAACCTTCAGGTGAAGGTCGCCGAGTTTAGGCGCGACGCCGCCCACCAGAGCGGAATCGGAAATGAGTTCGTCAATGTGAAATGGCGTCGGCGGGACTGCGACCGGATGCGGCCGGTCCGAAATGCAGGAATGCAGATAGGTCAGCGTTTGCGCGCCATCGAGAAAGCGCACGTCGTTCATGACAAGGTCAAGCAATGCCTCGAACGATTGCGTCTCCTCAATGAAACTGGCGAGGCAGACCCTGTAGTCGACGCCGATTGAAGCGGATTGAGCGCCGTTCTCGAACAGAGCAGCTTCAAACTTTCCCGACGTTTCGCTTGGCGGCAGCCATGACAAGGTCAGATAATACGTGCTCTCGAAGCGGCCCCCGGCGGCAGCGAAGTCCTGTGCGCGTTCCTGGTCGATGAGCCATGAGAGCGGATCGGGCCAGTCGCTGATAGGATATTCGTTTGTCGGCGTACGGCGCGCTTCCATGTGTAAGCACCAGCCCGACCCAAAACGCTTCAACGCATTGTCAAGTCTTACACTCGCGCCCATCAATTCAGACAGCGTCGAAGAATCGAGATCGGGACCGCGGAAGGTGAGCGTGCGTTGGAAGGCGCCGTCCTTGTTGATCACGACGCCGTCTGCGACCAGCCCGGCCCAGGGTAGCCAGTCCGCAAGGCGGGCTTCGTTCTGGCGATAGGGGCGCAGATCCATCATCGCCGCCTCACACGCTGAAATAGGAAGGCTTGGCCATCGCGCGCGGCCAGGTGTCCAAGAACCACGGATCGCGCACCGAAGCGTAGGCGCCGGCGCCTTGGATGATCGCCCAGAGCGGAATGCCGATGAGCGGCTGTTGCAAACCAAAGGCGATTGCGGCGGCGACCGTCGCATTCATGATCGCAAACGTGCGCGGGACGCCGGCAATGAGGAGCGGGCGCGTCAGCGAGGTGCGCAGCGGAATGCGATAGCCTTCGGGTTCGTCGAGCATTAAAGCACCGCCCCGCCGGCAAATCCGAAGAAGTCGAGGAAGAATGAGACGGCCGCGAACATGATGGCGATGCCCAGGCCCACAAACGCGAGCTTTCTGATGCCGCCGCCGCCTTCGCCAAAAATAATGCCGACGCCCGAGATGATGATGGCGATCACCGCCGCCGCGCGCGCAACCGGGCCGGTGATCGAGTCAACCACTTGTTGTAGCGGCGCTTCCCAAGGCATGCCTGAGCCGGAGGCAAAGGCAGGCCCAGCTACGGATAAGGCCAGTACGATGGCTGTGCTGGTCGTAACGAACTTCAAGCACAATGTTTTCATCGCTGATCTCCCTTGCAGCTGATGATTTCTTCGATGCGACGCCCTTCCGGGCTGCGGGCCATGAAGACGATGGTATCGACGGCCGATGCGATGAGCCGCTCAGGACGCGCCGCGCCCGTTTCGAGGCAGAGATCTTCACGCCGCAGCAGCGCGTCGGCGGCGGAGTTGGCATGGATCGTCAGGAGGCCGCCGGGGTGACCGGTGTTCCACGCCTTCAGGACTTCGAGCGCGGCGCCGTCGCGCACTTCGCCCACGACTATACGGTCGGGCCTAAGGCGCAGCGTCATCTGCACGAGGTCCCGCATCGAGACTTGTGGCTGCGTGCGCTTGGTGAGGAGTTGCACGACATCGGCGCCGGCGCATTGCAGTTCAGCGGTGTCTTCTAAGATGAGAAGACGTGACGCCGAGAAGTCGGGCTCGGCGAGCAGGGCATTGAGGAGCGTTGTCTTGCCCGAACCGGTGCCGCCGGCGACCACAAGGTTGCGGCGTGCAATGATGCTCTGGCGCAACTTGGCGGCCTGCGCAGGCGAGGCAATGCCGGCGCGCACATAGTCATTGAGCGTATAGATGAGTTTGGGGCGTTTCCTGATCGCCAACACCGGCGCACTGACGATGGGCGCGATCAGCGCTTGCACCCGCGCGCCGGAGCCGGGGAGCGTCGCGGCGAGGAATGGATGGTCTTCGGTGACAGTCTCGAAGGCTTCGGCGGCGAGCAGACGGATCGCGGTCTCGCGCTCCGCCACACTGAGGCGCGTATCGGTCGTTTCGATACCGCGCCCGACGCGATCAAGGCGCATCTGGCCATCGCAATTGATCAACACCTCAACGACGGCGTCATCGGCCAACGCTGCCCCTAGTGCGGGCCCAAGCGCGCCGGTCAGAGAAGCAAGACGGCGTTCAGCGACGACGCGCTCTTGAGGCGGCGAAATCGCGTTCATTCCGCGTCACCGTTAACTGCGACGGCGGACTCTGTTTGGCGGCCATGAGCAGCGTAGGGAAAGAGGGTGTGGCCTGGCGCCATGCTCTCGGCGAGCAAGTCAAGAAAGGACTGGAAGCGCCGTTCGGCAACCGCATTGGTGGCGTCGAGTGTTTCCTCGAGAGGCGGGGGCGTGTGTTCAAGCCAAACGCGGATGAACAGCAGCAATGTCTCCTTGACGATGGCGATCTCGCGTTCACGCACAACTTCGCGCTTTTCCAGGCGGTCGAGGCGCATTTTCACCGTGTCGGCGACGGCCTCATCCTTCTCGTCAAGAAAGATGCGCCGAAGCGCGTCGGCGGCGGCGCGTGTCGTAGGCAGTCCGCGCAGACGCGCCTCAATGTCGAGCGCCAGCGCGAGGTCATGCTCGAGATAGATCGTGATCTTTTTTTTCGGCCGTGCGCTCATGAGCCGGCCTCGCTGGTCCGATCGCCCTTGCTAGGCCGGAGCGCAAAGCGTGAAGGCGAAGCTTGGCCGGCGTGGCTTGGACCGGACGGCGCATCAGTCCCATCGCCTGCGGCCGGTTCGCTTGTCTCCAACGCCGACAAGAGGTCCGGCTGTTGCTGGTCCGATGGCGCACGCGAACGCAGCGGCGTCTTCTGCGCAAGCGCCCGAACGACCGCGCCATCGCGCCCCGAAGGCGCGTCGGGCGCACGGCGTTGCGCGAAGCCGAGTGAGGAAATGCCAACCCAAGGAGAAGGCAAAGTGCGCCGGCGCCCGTCCTCGGGCGGCGCCATGAGGCGCGTTTGAAAAATCGGCTCTTCATCGTAGCGCAGTTTTTCGGCTCGCAGTGGCTTTGCGCCGGTCACGAAAACGAGTTCTTCGCTTTCGCTGAGGCGACGCACCTCGGAGGGAAGGAGAAGTGGGCGCCGTTCTTCGCGATACGTAATGGCGCGATGATCGAGCCCGAAAAGCTGGCGCTTCCCCGACCAGGTCTCCTGCGGACGCATCTCAAAGATATCGCCCGCGAGCTTGGAGATCGTTTCGGCGGTTTCGACATCGGTCGCCGCAAAGCTCGTGACGATCTGGCAATTGTCTAAGATCGTGTGGTAGCGGCCGTAGGCCTGTGTGACCTGGTGCAAGGATTGAGTGACGAGATAGGCCCTGAGGCCATACCCGGCCATCGCGCCCATCGATTGCTCGAACACGTCGAGCTTTCCGAGCTGGGGAAACTCGTCGAGCAGAAGCAGAAGGTTGCGTTTCTTTTCACGCCCATCGGCGGCGCGCTCCTGGTGCTCCATCAGAACGCGAAGCACAGCGCCGAAGACAAGTCGGATGAGTGGTTTCACGCGCTTGGCGTCATTTGGCGGCCAGCATAGATAGAGCGTCACCGGCTCCTCGGCGCACATGAGGTCCGAAATGCGGAAGGTCGAGGTCGCCGTGTTCTGGCGCACCAGTGGATCTGCGAAGAGCCCAAGATAACTCTCGGCGGTGGCCTTGATGCCGGCCCTGAGCTTCTCATGGTAAGCCGCGTAGGAGTGCGCGGCGCGTTTGACTTCCGGATGCGTTTCAGGCTCGCCGCTCGTTTCGTTCTTGCGATGGAGCGTCGCTTCCATCAGCTTCACGGTGTCGTCGAACCGGGCGAGCAACTCGAATACGCGCGCCAGCGTCTTGCTGGGCAGAGGTTCGGCATAAACGACATGGATGATAAGGCCGGCGAGGATTTGCTTGGCGGCGCGATCCCAAAACTCCTGGAAGCGCCCGTCGCCATAAGGGTCGGCGATGAGTTCAACCAGGTTTTGAGCGTCCCGCACTTCCTGCGCGCCTGGCCGGATCGTATCCAGAAGATTGAGCCGGTCTGAGACCATATCGGTTGGCGCAAAGCGGATGACGGGACCGAGCTTGGCGCGCCAGCCGGCAGTGCCCGGAAAATCGACGCGGGCGTCGCCGGAATGGAGTTCGCCTTTGAGGTCCAGGACGAGGATCGACTGGGGTGCGGCAAGCAGCGTGGGGATGACGCTGCCGCGGGTCTTGCCGGAACGCGTGCCGCCGGTAAGCAACAAGTGGTGTGGGCCATCGTAAGCGAGGATCTCGCCGTCGAGTTTTCCGATGACGACGCCACTTTCAGCAAAAAGGCCTGCAGCGCGTGCATCTTTGCGTCCGCCCCAGCTCTTTGCCCCGAATGGCCTTTGGCTCGGATGCGGCGCCTTCAGTGCGAACAGTACCAGCATCGCGCCGCTCATGAAGCCGACGAAGACGATCAATTTCGGCATTGCGAACGCGCGCGGATATCGCGCGCTCCAGCGCTTGGACCATGTGAGGATCGCGAAGGGCGGGTAGATCGCCGACGAGCCGAACACGGCAAGCGGGCGGCCAAGGGCGGTTTGATAGTTGAAAGTGCGAGCGCACAATTGCGTGGCCGCAAAGCAGGCCATGACAATGACCGTCAGCGCTGCGGCGCCTGTCCAAGCTGATCGGATCGTAAGTAAGCGCTCCACCATGAGCGGAGCGTCTCGCCGCACGGCTTGCGCTTCCACACGTTGCAACCGCGAGAGGCGGCGAGCGCATGCGTTGACAGCTCACATGCGAGTTTCGTCACATGTGTTGGTGTTAAGTGATCAATTGAGGCCAGGGCAGCGGGTGATGATGACGGCGAATGCTGCTATACTACAAATTGCATGGCCGATACGAACTTCATCGTCACGCCGGACTTGATCGCGTTTGGCGCGCAGTGCGAGGCCGCTGGCGCGCTCGACGCGCTCGAAGCGATCTGGCGCGCGCGTTTGGGTGAACTGGGTTTTACCTTCATGGCCTTGGGCGCGCACGTCGATCCGCTCAGACCTGAACGGGCCACTTACGTCTTCCAGAATTACCCTGAAGAGTGGATCACGCACTTCTCGGAGCAACGCTACCATCAGATCGACCCGGTGTTCCGCGCAGCCGGTGCGGGCGTCACAGATTTTGTCTGGACCGATCGTGAATTCCGTCAGCCCTTGTCATGGCGCCAACGACGCATTCTTGGCGAAGCTAGCGAGTTTGGCTTGCGCTACGGGCGAACTCACGCACTGGCGTCCATTGACCTACAGAAGGCGTCAGGATCGCTTGTAGCGGATGGTCCAGACGTGCCTGCGTCCGTCTACGACGCTGGCAGAATAGCCAATATCTTGGTTCATCACCGTGCGATGCAGCTTTGCGCGGAGCCCGCACCGATGTTTGCGGCGCTACAACGGCGAGAACGCCAAACGCTAGAACTCTGCGCAAGCGGGCTCACTGATAAAGAGATCGCGCGGAAGCTTCAGATAGGCGTCGCGACCGTTCGGCGACACATCGAACGCGCGCGCGTGCGACTTGGCGCAAGTACGCGCATACAAGCCGCGGCGCGCGCCATTGCAGCGGGACAGATCAAACCGATGGTTTGAGCGCAGACCTGAATCCGGAATAATGTTCACGGAGATTTCTCAAGATATTTTAAGGTCGATCAAGCTCTGAGCCGCCGTTGTGAATTTGTCGCGCATGCTCTTGCCAGTTCCGCCTCCGGGCCATCTAAAGTTGTGCGCCAGGCGAGGAGAGCATCATGCAAGCGCGCGTGAATTGGGCGTTCGCGGAGGTCTGCGATGGGGCCCAGAATGTTGCCGAAGTGCAAGCAGCGTTCATGCGCGAGATTCGCGCGCTCGGATTTACCCATGCAGCATGCGCGTCCCACGTCGATCCGCTTCACCCGCCGGCGGACGCCGTGATGATGGTCGACTATCCCTTGACCTGGCTCGAACGCTTCAGCGTGAAAAAGTACGCCAAGCGCGATCCGGTCTATTGGGCGGCCAGACGACAAACGCTGCCGTTTCAGTGGAGCGACCAAAGGTTTCGCAAAGGGCTCGCCGCAGATCAGTTGCGCATCCTCTCCGAGGCGGCGGAGGCTGGATTGAGGGACGGCATCACTATTCCCATCCACGCCCCCGATGCCTTGCCCGCATCGTGTTCGCTCGTCATCGGACCCGACGGTGTTGATCCGCTTAATGCGCGGAAGGCCCACTGGTACGGCGTTTACGCGCATGAATGCGCGCGCCGGCTCCGTTTGGTTGAACTTCCACCCAAGCCCCAGCTCAGCCCGCGCGAACGTCAGTGCGTGCAATTGCTGGGGCAGGGCAAGGACGACGGCGACATGGCCATCATCCTGGGGCTGAGCGAGCACACCGTGCACAACGTCGTTCGTCGGGCCATGCACAAATACGGCGTCGCCAGCCGTGTGCAGGCGTTCGTCCGCGCGCTCAAAGACGGGCAGATCAGGCTAGAGGACGTCGCCGCCTGAGCAGCTTTCGTAATTTGTCAATAGGCACGTTCGTGCCCATTTCGCGAAACGGGAAGCCTGGTCAATCTCCGAGTCCTCGAGCACGGAGATCCCATGATCCACATCATCACCGCCGACAACCGGCGCCATTACCACCACGCGCTGATGGAGATGCATCGGCAGCGCAAAGAGGTATTCATTGATCAGATGAAGTGGCGCTTGGAGGAAAGCGCCGGCATCGAGATCGACGCCTACGATTGTCCGGAGGCGATCTATCTTATCGAAGCGGCGGCGCCGCGCGCCCCGGTTAGGGGCTCAGCGCGCCTCCTGCGGACCGATCGCCCGCACCTTTTGGCCGATCATTTCCGCTTCTTGTGTGATAGCGAACCGCCAGCGGGGCCCGACGTTTGGGAGGCGACACGGTTTTGTCCCGCGCCTGATACAGCCCAGGGCCAACCGCGCCATGATCTGCTGGCGCGCATCATCGCGGGCATCATGGAGACGGCTCTCATCTTCGGCATTGAGCGCGTCACGTATGTCGCGAGCGCAGCGCTGGGGCCGC
>CAZHWA010000060.1:0-8654 GCA_964536175.1 uncultured Terricaulis sp.
CCACCGTGCCGGCCGCCGTCATCATCATCGGAAACGCACGCCCGTAGAGCGCGGCCGCTTCGATCACAGCGCGATAGCCGGCGAGGTTGGCTTGCGAAGACAACGCGTCCATCGACTGGGCGCGTGAAATGCGCGGGATGAACTCCATCGCCAGCGCATCGATCTTTGCTTTCGCCAGCGCGTCGATGACGCTGCGATCGCCGAAGGGTTCGAGCAGCGAGACAAACCCCGCGCCTGCCTTCATCGCCCCGAGTTCGGCCTCCGTCGGCCAGCGCACCTTCAACACGAGATCGGCGCCGCCGAGGCCGCCATCGCCCGCGATTTCTGCGCCCGCAGCTCGATAGAGGTCATCCGGATAAGACGCGCCCGCGCCAGCGCCCGCCTGGGTGGTCACATGGTGCCCTAGCCCGACGATCTTTTTCACTGTCTCGGGCGTCGCCGCGACGCGCGTCTCGCCGGGCGCGCTCTCCTTGAGAACGGCGATCCGCACCGCTAGCCCGCCATGCCGGCGAGCGCCGGCACAATCAGGCCTCCAAGGGCGAGCACGACCCACTGCACAATCTGCGCAGCCCAGTAAACGCCAGACATCCGGAACGCCATGCCCGCTACAACGCCGATGACCACGTAGACGGCAAATCCCGCCCAGAATCCGGCGCCGATCGCAAAGGCGAGCGTGAGGAGAGCGACGATTTGCGCGAAGTGAGTGCACGTCCAGACGGTCGCCATCAGGAAACCGTGGAAGGTGCCCTTCTGGTCGCGGATATCCATCTCGCCCCGCTCGGCATGCGCGCTGGTCTGCGCCATGAGCTTTCTCCTGTTCGTACGCGGGCGATCTAAACTGCGCCGGGCCCGGGAACAAGCGGGCCGGGCGTCGCGGGGGCCCTAGCGGCCAGGTCCGCCTCCGAAACCGAAAGGAAAGACACGTCTTCGCCTTCGAAACGGGCCGCTGTCAGCTTTCCTGAGGCGTAGGCGCCGGTATCCACAGCAATACGGCGCTGGTCGATGTAGGGCTGGTCAACGGGGGTATGACCATGCACGACCCGGTGCGAGAAGCGGCGTTTGCTGGCGATGAACCGGTCGCGGCTCCAGTACAGGTCGTCGTCGGTCTGCGCCTCAAGGCTGCGGCCGGCGTCGACTCCAGCGTGCACGAACGCGTAATCGCCGTAGACCACGTAGCGCTCAAGCTTGTGCAGGAAATCGAGGTGCGCCGGCGGCACCCGCGCTCTGAGCATTTCGGCGACAGCCACCCAATCTTCATCCTGCGTTCCGACTGGTGGCGGCGGCTGCACGCCATAGGACACGAGGGTCTCGGCCCCGCCCTGCAGAATCCAGGCCCGGTTCTCCAACGGCGTCTCCAGGAATTGGAGCATGGACTGTTCGTGATTGCCCTTGAGGCAGTGGCGCCGATAGCCGTGGGGACGTCCCTGAAGCAGCAGGTCGATCACGTCGCGGCTGTTCGGGCCGCGGTCGACATAGTCACCGAGAAAGATGGCTATCGGCTCGCCGCCCTCGCGGCGCTCAGCAGCGGCGCGCTGCTCAAGGCTCGCCAGCATCTCGCCCAGGAGATCGGCGCGGCCGTGGATGTCGCCCACGGCAAACCCGACCCGGCCGTCCGGAAAGCGGGCGGCGGGCGGCGCGGCGCGCTCGAACATCCGCAGCAATCCCATAGGATTTCGATTATGCCCAGGCGCAAACACTGGCAACGCTGTTCTCTTCCCGGCATGTGGAACGCGGAGCGCTCCTTGCAGGAACCGCCCTGAGCCGGAAATGAACCAAAACGCGCCAACGCCCCTTGTGTCGGTCATCATGGCTAATCTGAACGGCGCGGCCCACATCGCCGCCGCCGTGCGCTCGGTGCTGCGCCAGACCGAGCGCTCGCTTGAACTGATCGTCAGCGATGACGGGTCAGCCGACAACTCCCTGGCGATTGCTGTTGCGATGGCGCAGGGCGATGCGCGCCTAGTTCTCCTCAAGAGCGAAACCGCGCCGAGCGGCCCCGCGGCTGCCCGGAATCGTGCGCTCGCGAGGGCGCGGGGACGTTGGATCGCGATCGTCGATAATGACGACGTCATCCACCCGGAACGGCTCGAGCGCTTGATACGGGCCGCCGAAGCGGATGGCGCCGATGTCGTCGCCGACGACCTGCTGGTTTTCTATGAGGATGGCTTGCGCCCGCCACATGCCCATCTGCGCGGGGCCTACGCGCGAGAGCCGCAATGGGTGAGCGCGGTCGCCTATGAGCGCAGCAACCGCTTGCTCAGCGGCGGGCGCGCGCTTGGGTACCTGAAGCCGGTGTTTCGACGATCCCTGGACGCCGCATATGACGAAACGCTGCGCATCGGCGAGGATTCCGACCTGATCCTGCGCCTGCTGGTCAAGGGCGCGCGCATGCGTGTCTATCCCGATCTTGGCTATCTTTACCGCAAGCATGCGCGGTCGATCTCGCATCGCCTCGACGTGGCTGCGATCGACGCCATGGACGGCGCCTACCGGCGAATCGATCCAGGCGGCGACGCCGCGCTGGTGCGTGAGCTTCACAAGAGTGCAGCCGCGCGTGCCGATGCGCGGGCATTCACCGAATTCGTAAACGCGCTGAAGCAGCGCCATCTTGCGGCGGCGGCGGCCATGGCGGCGCGGCGTCCGACGCTGCTGCGACTCTTAGGCGACCCCATTGGCGCGCGCCTGCCTAAGCTTCATCAAGGAGCGCCCCAGGCCGGACAACCGCGCGTCACCCTGCTCTCGCGTCAACGCATAGTCGGCGCTACCAACGGCAGCTCGGCCTACGTACTCGCGCTCGCGCAAGCGCTGACACACGCCGGTTTCGCCGTCGAGTACATCGGCGCTTCCCCAAAGATATTCGGCCGTTGGGCAATGCTGCGTTTGCGCCAAGAGACCCGCGTGTTCGCCCGCTACCGGTTGCGCGGCGGATTGGTGCTCGGGCCCATGGTGTTTTCGCTTGCGCCAAAGCGCTGGGCAGCGTCGGCGCTCGCCGTGGCGGAACACGCGATGGCGCGCCTCGGGCTGCCGCGTCCAGGCTGGTCGCAACGGGCTGAGTATGCGCAAGGCGCCGCCCTCACCCGGGACGACGCGCTGTACATCGCGCGGCACACACATCCCGCTACACGGGCAATCCTGTGCGACTACGCTTTCCTCAACCCGCTGGCGCCTTACGCACTCCAGGCGCATGCGCCTGTACTCACCATCATGCACGACCTCATGTCGGCGCGCATTGCCGACCAGGCTGAAAAGGGCGCCGTTGTGCTTTCGGCCGCAGAGGAATTTCGCCTGCTCAACATGGCCGACGCAGTGTTGGCCATTCAGCCGGAGGAAGCCGCGAAAGTTCGCGCCGGCGCCGCGACCCATGTTGAAGTGATCCTTGCGCCACACGCGGTCTCGCCACTCGCGGTTGCGCAGCCAGGCGCTGACGACACGCTTCTGTTCGTCGGCAGCAACACAGCGCCCAATGTCGTGGCGCTGGAATGGTTCTTTCGCCACGTGTGGCCCACAATTCGCGCACATCGTCCCGGCGCGCGCTTGAACGTCGCAGGTTCCGTCGCTCGCTCGCTGGAGGGAGCGCCGGCCGGCGTGGAATTGTCCGGGGTCGTCGCGGACCTGTCGCCGCTCTATCGCGAGGCCGGCGTCGTGATCTCGCCGCTCCGCTCGGGTTCGGGGCTCAAGATCAAGCTGGTCGAGGCCTGGGCGGCTGGAAAGGCTGTCGTTGGCACGTCGGTGACAGCACAAGGCGTTGAGACTCTCGCGCACTCGGCGATGATCGTCGCCGATGACGCGAGATCCTTTGCGGCGGCGATCGTCGATCTGCTCGCTGCGCCAGGCAAACGCGAAGCGCTGGGGCAGGCCGCCCTGCACGTGGCGCATTCGCAGTTTTCGCCGCAAGCAGCGACCGCCGCCCTGATCGCACGCGTGCAGCGGGCGATGTCAGTTGCGCGCGAAGGCCCACCAGCGCTGAGCGGCGAAGCTGGTCAGCGCCACGAAGGGACAGATGAGGCAGAAGGCAAGCGCTGGGTTCAGACGCATCTGGCCGATCAGCAACCAGGCTAGGCCGGCGCCAAGCCCAATCAACGGCGACTGCAAGAGCGCGTAGCGCACGAAGGCGCGCGCGTGCGGCGCGTTGGACCGAAATGCCAGAGCGCGCTGAGCCAGATAGGTCGGCGGCAGGCAAAGCGCGTGCGCGGTTGCGTTGGCGATCGCAGGCGGGATCGCAAGAATCATGGCGAAAGCCGTCGCAAGCGCCATGTGCGCCACCACGAGCGATCCCCCGACGGCGAGAAAGCGCAGCAGCACGATGCGATCGTCGTCACTGGTGGCGATGACCCGCAACATTCTGATCCGGCTTTCCTGCATGCAGCATCAGAACCGGGCTTGGTGCATTCCGCGCGCTTCGCCCGCTGGCGCTGTCTCGACCGGCGTGCCCATCTGCGCAAGCGCCTCCAGCGCCAGGGACCGGAATGCGGCATGGATTTTGACCTGCCCGCGATAGCGCGCGTGCAGGGCATCCATGAATTCATCGTCAGCGAGCAGGTCGCCGAAATCTACGACCCGCACGTTGCGGGCCTGCAGCTGCGGGCGCACCATTTCCCGGTAGGCTGCATTGTAGGGCATTTCGTCTTGCCATGTGCCCATCGGCGGATAAACCGCCCACACGTTCACGTCGCGAGCCTGCAAGTAATCGATCGTAGCGACCAGCTCTTCGATTTCGCGCTGCATCAATGGCCGCCAATCGGGCCCCATGACGCCGTGCATGTGCTGGTACATGAAAGCACGCGTGTCAGGCGTCAGGCGCACGCGGCTGGGCGAGAGCAACACGATGCGCAGGAAGCGGTTGGCTTCGTCGCGCGCCACGATGAGCTCCCTCTCGAGTGCAGACTTCGGCACGCGTCGTATGCCTTCGTTCCAGTCATAGGTATAGAGGCCGTGCCGATAGAAGAGATCGTGCACATACATGCCATCTCCCTTGTATCGAGCGAGTTGGAAGGTGAGGCCGAGAATGACTGTCGTCCGCTCCCCGCCTGCCTCGAGCAGATCGTTGTCCTCAACCAGCATGCGCACGTAATGGCGAAGCTCGGAATGGCGAGTGTCGCCGATCGAATAATTATGGATGAGGCGCCGCTCCGCCGGCGTTAGCGCCCACGGCATCAAAGCCGTGTTCATTTCCGAGCTGCCGATGAAATATACCCCGCCGCGCGAATAGTCGTCGTTGAGCAGCTGCCCCAGCAACAGGTAATCGCCTTCGTCGCGATAGCCGTTGTCGAAGTAATAGAGCCCGTTCGTCGCCTCGAGCCGAGCAAGCTCGCGTTCCACATGATTTGAGATCACCGGCGTCGTGCGCGCAAGCGCGACAATGGACACGCACGTCAGGCACAGCGCCGCCAGCATCGCCAGCGAGAGGAGGCGCTGCACGCGAAGCATTAGAACCCTTGATAGAGGACGATGGCGTAGTTTGTCTTGAACAGAAGGCCGATCGTCACGCCAACCGCAAGCAGAACCAACCCGATGGTGAAAACCCCGGGGTGCCGGCGTGCATGTTTCTCGAACCAGGCTGCAAGCTCGTCCTTGCCTTGGCTCTTACTCTCGACGAACGCCACCTCAGCCTCCTGTCAGGGCGCCGGCCCAGCTCTGCAGCAGGCGCCACAGCGCCACCACGTTGTCCTCGCTGCCGGGCCGCAGGAAAACCTGCGTCAGACAGACAAAATGGATGGTGCCGATCGTCGCTATGGCGCGTATCGGGGTGTTGGCGAGATAGGCGCGCAAGCCCGGACGGCCGCTGCGTGCGACGATGATGTTCTCCCACACCTTCGCCGCCGCGACCCCAACGCCGTTCAGCACGCCGAACACAACGAAATTCCAGGTGGCGCCGTGCCAGACGCCGGCGAGAAACAGCGCCACGAAGTAGCACACGAACACAAGATGCGGCGCCCAGTCGGCCTTGCGCCGCGCAATGGCCATGTAAAGCGGGGTGAAGATGTAATCGCGTATCCAGAATGTCAGCGTTCGATGCCACCGCGTCCAGAAATCGATCATGTTCCGCGCCAGATACGGCTTGTCGAAGTTCTCCGGCACGCGGATGCCGACGAGCGAGGCCGCTGCGATTACGATGTCGCAATAGCCGGCGAAATTGAAATAGACGTAAGCTGGGTAGAAATAGAACAAGATCAGACGCTGGCCGATCGGCCCGGCGGCCTCCGGCGGCGCCGTGGCAAACTGCAGACACCAATCGGCGATGAACGAGACTTTGATCACGCCAACTAGAATGCGCAGAAAGGTCATGCGCAGCGCGTGCGCATCCGGATGCTGCGGCAGCAGGCTCTGCCAATCTTCGTGGAAGCGTTGATAGCGCTGGATCGGCCCCGCAAGCAGCGTGAACGGATTGAGCTGGTAGCCGAGATAACCCCAAAGGGTCAGCTCCTTGATTTCCCCCTGCTTCACGTCAACGACGTAATGGATCTGCCGGAAAAAGATAAAGCTGAGGCCGATAAGATCGAGCCCGTGCGCCAGCAGCGTGTCGCCGCCCACCAGGCGCAGGAAATCGTAGCGCTTTAGAATTACGAATGCGGTCGTGAGCAAAACGATATAGCCGGCGAGCAGCGCCGTGCTCGGCCGCTTGGCCAGCCACAGCGCCGCGGCATAGCCGCTGAGCACAAACGCCAGCAGCGTCAGAATGTGGACGAGATCGGGAGATTGCAGCCACAGAAACAGAGCAGCGCAAAGCGTGACGAAGCTGCGCCGCAGCCACAGCGCGCCGAACGATGTGAACACGGCGCTGCCTGCGAACAGCGCAACCAGGAATTCCAGACTGGTGACGCTCAGGTGGAATTCCCCTGCTTGGCTGCGATCAGGTTGAGCAGGTCGCCGATATTCTTGCCGTCCTCCTTGAGATCGGAAATTTCGGCGGTCGAGAACCTGATCTTAAAGCGCTTCTCCAGCGCAATGATGACATTGAGGTGCATCAGCGAGTCCCAACCGTCGACCTCGCCGGCCGAGCTGGCAGGGCTGAGTGAGATTTCGTCGTCGCCGAAAACATTTCGGATAACGTCGGTGACTTCCAACAGCAACGCGCTCATGACGCCTCCGCGATATGATGCGGCAGCGGCGTCCAGCCGTCGCCGATGTCGAGCCGCCACCGCGTCCGGCCGCTGTCATCGGCCTCGATCTGTGTGAACCCCAGGGTTTCGTAGTGGTGTTTGACCAGTACGTTCTTGGCGGTGGGGATGTACTCTCCGATGACTTCGGATAAGCCGCGCTCACGCGCCGCAGCGGCGATATTGTTCAGCAGAAAATGCTCGACCCCGCGCTTAAGCACGCGGCAACTCATCAGCCAGGTGTCGATAAGGAGAGCGCCGCCCTCCTCTTTGGCCAATAACACGCTGATCAGACCATTGTCGCCGAACTTGTCCTCCAGCTTGACGACGCGCGTGAGCCAATCGGGGCTTGCCCGCATGCGTTCCACGTCCGCGGCGGAGTGCCGGCGCGTCGTCAGGTTGAACTGGTTCGATTTCCCGATCAGCTGCACCGTGCGATCGAGTTCGAGATCCCCGACGGGGCCGATCCAGGCGCGCATGTTGAGCGAGCGCAGAAACTCTTCGATATCGCCGGCGCTGGTCGCAATCTCGCGGCGCTGGGCATTGGCTCGATAATAGTCGGTACGTTTGAAATCTTCGGCGCCGATCGAGATGGTTTCGAAATATCGGTGCTGCTCCACGGCGCGGACATAATCGGCTGGGTCCGCCGGCAATTCCGGCACCGCCACTTCCGGCACGAGCCGGCGTACGATCGCCCGTTCGGCAGGATTATCGTCGACGAACACCAGCGCATCGAGGCCGATGTTCAGCTCTTGCGCGATGCGCCGGATATTGGCGGCCTTGTCGTCCCAATTGGCGACGAAGCATGCGATGTCTTCGAGCTTCAGCACCATGTCCGAATGTTTCTCGAACGGTTCGCGCGCGTTTGTATCCTCGTTCTTACTGCAAACGGCGAGAATCACGCCGCGCTCGCCCAGCGATTTGGCGTAGCGCTGGAACGCTGCGAACGCTTCGCCAATGGCGTCCCCCTGGCCGATATTGATGCCGGCGAGACCGTCATCGCCGATCACTCCGCCCCAAACCGTGTTGTCCAGATCGAGGACGAGGCATTTGCGGCTGCGTCCTAGACGGGCGGCGATCAGCGCCGCGACCTTATGGGCGTAGGCGGCGAGGTGCTCTGGCGCACAGGGCAGCTTGGCGATGTGAAAGAAACGTTCATCGCCCCAGTTCCAACGGCCGATATTGGCCGCGAGACCGTCGAGGTCGTGGATCGACACCCAGCGCGGCGCACGCCTGCTGAGTTCGCGATTGATGCGGTCAATGAACGCGCCGGGCGCACTGGCGTAGCTGCTCTCCAGATTGCCGAACACGCGCCACGGCGGCAGATCGAAATTGTTCTGCACAATTTGGCAACCCAGGCGTTCGTACGCGATGCGCCACAAGTCCTCCCACTCATTAACGGCCGCTTCGACCGCGGCGTCGACCGCCTCGACTGAATCCGACATCGCCGGCATTGAGCCTAGGTCGCGGCGGGTGACCGCGAGAAAGATGAAGTCCGGCTTGAAGCGATAGAGATCGGACGATGGATCGAGGATCTCCTGCCGCAACAATCCGTAG
>CAZHWA010000061.1:0-5722 GCA_964536175.1 uncultured Terricaulis sp.
GTACGTCCTGTTCTACGTCACCAAGCGCGTCGGCGGCGGCGTGCAGAACTTCGATGCGATCAAGCTGTTGAAGTTCGGCGCGTCATAAGAGCGGCAGTCGGCAGGCGGCAATCGGCAGTCGTTTGACTGCCGAGAGCTGCTGCCGGCCGCGCCTCAATACCTCCCGATTGCCGACTGCCGATTGCCGAGGAATCATGTCCATCACCACCATCGCCCCGCCCGTCGGCGAGCCTGTCTCGCTGGCGGAGGCAAAGCTGTTCCTGCGCGTCGATCACAACGCCGAGGACGATCTCATCGCCATGCTCATCGTCGCCGCGCGCGAAGCGGTGGAGGCGGGCATCGGGCGCGCGCTGTTGACGCGGCGCGTGCGCGAGAGCCTCGACGTCTGGCGGCGCGAGGCGCTGGGCGGCGCCGTGCTCGGCCTCGGGCCCGTGACGAATGTCGTCGCCGTGCGCCTCCTGGCCGACAACGGCTCGCAAAGCGTAATCGAGCCCGAGCGCTATCGGCTCGACGGCCATCGCGACCGGCCGCGTCTCGTATTTCCCGCGGGCTTTCCCGCCACCATCCGCACCGCCGGCGGCATCGAAATCGAGTACGATTGCGGCTACGCCGATGAGCCGGACGGACTGCCGACAGCGTTGCGCATCGCTACGCTGGAGATCGTGGCGTCGCTCTATGAACTGCGTCAGGGCGAGGCCCCATTCCGGAGACGGCGCGGGCGCTGATGCGTCCGTTCGCGCCGGCGCGCCTATGAGCGCGATCGTCGGGATGTTGCGCCATCGCGTCACGCTCGAAGAGCCGGTGCGCGTCGCGGACGAGATTGGCGGGGCGGCGATCCTGTGGACGGCCCGCGGCGACGTGTGGGCGCAGATCCGGCCGCGGCGCGCAGACGAATATGCACAGTACGACGCCTCCTTCTCACGCGGCGACCATGTCGTCTTCCTGCGCCGGCGCGATGACGTTCGCCATCCGTGGCGAATCGTATGGGGCGCGCGCCAGTTTCGCGTCGTCGGCCGCGTGGACGTCGGCGACGAGGCTGCGCTCATCGCGCTGTTCTGCGAGGAGGAGACGCTGTGAGCGCGGAGCGCGCGCTGCTGGCGGCGATGCGCGGGGCGCTGCTGGCGAACGCTGCATTGCAGACGCTGGTGGGCGAGCGTATCCATGACGATCCGCCGCCAGATGCGTCGTTTCCGTATGTGACGCTGGGGCGGGTTGAGAGCCGTCCGGCCGATGCGGCTGCGAGTGCGGCGATCGAACACGCGATCACGCTGCACGCCTGGTCGCGCCACGGCGGACGCGCCGAAGCGCTGAATATTATCGCCGCGCTACGCGGTGCGCTGCACAACGCGCCGCTCGACGTGACGGACCACAGGCTCGTGCTGCTGCTGGCGACGTTCTCAGATGTGTTCCGCTCCGGCGACGGGCGCACCACGCATGGGATCTTACGCCTGCGCGCGCTCACGGAGCCGTGGGCGCCGTGAGCGTCGCAGCAGAAGCCAGAAGTCAGAAGCCAGAAATCAGAAGCCAGAAATCAGAAGCCAGAATGAAGATGTGCATGCCAGGCGCCCCGGCTTCCCTTTCTGGCTTCTGGCTTCTGATTTCTAGTTTGGGAGAAACTCAATGTCAGGCCAAAAGGGACGCGATGTCCTCATCAAGATCGGCGACGGCGGCGCGCCGGAAGCGTTCGTCACCGTCGCCGGCATTCGCGCCAAGACGATCTCTCTCAATGCGCGCACCGTGGACGGCACCAGCGGCGAAAGCCCGGATGCGTGGCGCGAGCTGATCGCGGGCGCGGGCGTGAAATCCGCAAGCGTATCGGGCGCGGGCGTATTCAAGGATGCGGCGTCCGACGCGCTCATTCAGCAAGCGTTCTTCACGCAGGCCGCGAAGAGCTTCCAACTCGTGATCCCCGACTTCGGCGTGCTCGAAGGCGCGCCTTCTTGGTCGAAGCCCTGGATTATTCCGGCGATCATGACGGGGAAGCGGCGTTCGCTGTCACGCTCGCTTCCGCCGGCGCGTTAACGTTCGAGGCGCTGTGATGCGCGAACCGGTGAACCGAGCGCGCGGCGAAGTGCTGCTGGAGATCGACGGGCGCCCGCGCCGGCTCTGCGTGACGCTGGGCGCGCTGGCGGAGCTGGAGGCGTCGTTCGATGTCGCCTCACTGAACGAACTGGGAGAGCGCCTGGGACAGCTCAGCGCGAGCGATCTCATCCTTGTGCTCGCCGCGCTCGCCACGGGCGGCGGCGAGACCACGAGCACGGCGGAGCTGGCCGCGGCGCGCATCGACGCCAAAGCGGCGGCAAGCGCGGTTGCCGAAGCGTTTGCGAGCGCGTTCGGTGAGTGAGCGTACGCCCTGGGCGGGCCTGCTGCAGCGCGCGCATGCGTTCGCCCTGCCGCCCGCTGCGTTCTGGCGGCTCAGCGTGCGCGAGTGGCGCGCGCTGATGAAGCGGCAGGAGGAGGCGATGGCGCGCGACGCGCTCCAAGCGCTTATGCGCGCGTTTCCGGATGATCGGCGATGACGGACGACAAGACGGGCTTCGATCCCGCGAGCTTGCAGAGCGAACTCGGCGCAGCCGCGGCGGCGCTGCAGGACTTCGCGCAGCGCCCGGCGCGGCGCGCGGCTGAGGACATCGGGGCCTCGTTCGAACGCGCAGGGGCGCGCATCGCGCGGGCGATGGGTGTGGCGGCGGCGGGCGGCGAGAACGCATTCAAGCGCATGGCCAAGACGATCCTGGAAGAGCTGGCCAAGCTCGCGCTCGAGCGCATCTTCACTGCCCCCCGCAGGGTCCCGTTCTTCGGCGCAAAGGCGGCGGGCGGGGCGGTGAATGCCGGCGGCGCTTATCTGGTTGGCGAGCGCGGGCCGGAACTGTTTGCGCCGCGACAAGCTGGAACGATCGCGCACGCGACAGGCGGGGCGGTGAACATTCACTTCCATCTGGGCGCCGGCGCCGATGCGAATGCGATCGTGCGCCATCAAGGCCAGATCGCCGCGGCCGTGGCGCGCGCGGTGGCGTATGGGAGCCGCAACCTGTGAGCGCGTTTCATGAGGTGTCGTTGCCGCTGCCCTTTGCGCTCGGCGCCAGCGGCGGGCCGGAACGGCGCGTCGATATCGTAACGCTGGGCTCGGGCCGCGAGCAGCGCAACACGCCGTGGGCGCACGGGCGGCGGCGCTACGACATCGGCGGCGCGGTGCGCACGCTCGATGAACTGGCCGAGCTAATCGCCTTCTTCGAGGCGCGCCGCGGCAAGCTGCATGGTTTCCGCTTCCGCGATCCATTCGACTCCAAGAGCTGCGCACCGTCGGCGGCGGTTGCGGCGACAGACCAAGCCATCGGCGAAGGCGATGGGGAAACGAGGGCGTTTCAGCTTGTGAAAGCCTATGGCGAATATGCGCGTCCGATATCCAAGCCCGTCGCCGGCAGCGTGCGCGTGGCCGTTAACGGCGTAGAACTCTCAGCCGGCGATTTCGCGGTCGATGCAACGACCGGCGCGGTCACGCTCGACGCCGCGCCTGCGCCCGGCGCCTCCATCACGGCCGGCTTCCTGTTCGACACGCCGGTGCGCTTTGACATCGACCGTCTCGATCTTGCGCTCGACGGCTTCGGCGCGGGCCGCGCGCTCAGCGTGCCTTTGGTGGAGATTTTGGCTTGAGTATGGACCGTCGGCGCCCTCGCCGGCATGCGCTAACGTTTGGAGGTAGGAGCGCGCGGCCTCCGGCCGCGCATGCGTCGCCGGAGGCGCCGCGCTCCATCTTGGAGAGGCTTGCGCCAAACTGCCGGCGAGGGCGCCGGCGGTCCATATTGCCATGAGAACCGTTCCAACCGAACTGCAAGACCGGCTCGCCTCGGGCGTGACGACGCTTTGCCATGTCTGGCGCATCGTGCGCCGCGACGGGACAGCGTTTGCGTTTACGGACCACGACCGGCCGCTGACGTTCGATGAACTGGTGTGCGAGCCGGCGACCGGCGTCCGAGCCGGCGCAATCGAGAAGAGCTTGGGGCTTGCCGTGGATACGGCGAGCATGGCGGGCGCACTGAACTCCGAAGCGATCACGGAGGAGGATCTGGCGCGCGGGCTTTGGGATGGCGCGCGCGTCGATCTTTATCGCGTGGACTGGAGCGATCTCTCGCTGCGCGTGCATCTGTTCGCGGGCCGGATCGGCGAAGTGCGGCGCGGCGTCGCCGCCTTCGAGGCCGAACTGCGCGGGCTGCAGGCGGGACTCAATGTGCCGGTCGGACGCGTGTTCTCGCGCTTCTGCGACGCCAACCTGGGCGATGGCCGCTGCGGCAAGGATATCGAGACCGGCATGTTCAAGGGCGAAGGCGTCGTCTCCGAGGTGCTCGGCGCGTCTGCGTTTCGCGCCGATGGCCTGGAGGCGTTCGCCGAAGGCTGGTTCGCGCGCGGGCGCCTGGTGTGGGGCGCAGGCGGCGAAAGCGAAGTTGCATCGCATCGCATCGCGAGCGGGGGCGCGGTGTTCGAGTTGCTCGATGCGCCGGGCGCGGCGCTCGAAATGGGCGCGACGTTCTCCGTGTACGCCGGCTGCGACAAGCGCTTCGAGACGTGCCGGACCAAGTTCGCCAATACGCTCAACTTTCGCGGCTTTCCGCACATGCCGGGGAACGATGCGCTGCAGGCCGGCCCGGTCGCCGGCGAGACAATGGACGGAAGCTCGCGCTTTCCATGATTGGCCGCAGCGCGATCCTGAGCGAAGCGCGCGACTGGATCGGCACGCCCTACATGCATCAGGCCTCAGCCAAGGGTGCGGGCTGCGATTGCCTCGGCCTGGTGCGCGGCGTTTGGCGCGCGCTCTACGGCGCAGAACCCGAGCCGGTCCCAGCCTATACGCCGGACTGGGCCGAACGCGCCGGCGCCGAAACGCTGCTTGAGGCGGCGCGCCGGCGCATGTGCGAGATCGCCATCGAGAATGCAGCGCCCGGCGATGTGCTGCTGTTCCGCATGCACGCGCAGGCGCCGGTGAAACATTGCGCAATCCTGGATGAAGATGCGCACATCATCCACGCCTATTGGGCTCGCGCGGTGGTGCGCTCGCGCTTTGCGCCGTGGTGGCGTGCGCGCTGGGCGGCCGCGTTTGCTTTTCCTGACCTGCTGCCATGGCCGAGCTAGTTCTCTCCACATTGGGCAACGCCATCGGCGCGCGCATCGGCTCGCTTGGCGCTGCGCTTGGGCGCACGGCCGGGGCGCTCGTCGGCCGTTCAATCGATCGGCAGGTGTTCGGGTCGCGTCGGAATTACGAAGCCGGGCGGCTCACAGATTTGCATCTGCAAGCCTCGACCGAAGGCGCATCGCTTCCGGCGGCTTATGGCAGTGTGCGCATCGCCGGGCAGGTGATCTGGGCGGCGCGGTTCAAGGAGCACGCCGATACCGAGGAGGCTGGCGGCGGCAAGGGCGGGGCCCCGCGCGTCACGCGCACGAACTATCGCTACACGCTCTCGTTTGCGGTCGGTCTCTGCGAAGGGTCCATCGCGCGCATCGGGCGCGTGTGGGCCAATGGAGAGCCGCTCGATCTCAGCCAAGTCTCCTGGCGCCTGCATGTGGGGAGCGAAACGCAAGAGCCCGACCCGCTGATCGAAACCATCGAAGGCGCCGAGAACGCGCCGGCCTATCGCGGGCTCGCGTATGTCGTGTTTGAGGACCTGCCGCTCGAGCGTTTCGGCCATGCGATCCCGCAGCTGTCGTTCGAAATCATCCGGCCGGCGCCGCC
>CAZHWA010000061.1:5732-8637 GCA_964536175.1 uncultured Terricaulis sp.
CAAGCGAGGGCGTGCGCTTCGAAGAGCGCGTCAAGGGCGTGTGCCTGATCCCGGGCGCCGGCGAGTTCGTGTATGCGAGCGCGCCTGTGTTGCACCGCCTGGGGCCCGGACAGGAAGCGGCGGAGAATGTGCACGCCGAACGGGCGCGCGCAAATCTGCTCGTGTCGCTCGATCAACTGGAGGCAGACTTTCCCAACTGCGACAGCGTGCTGCTGGTGGTCGCCTGGTTCGGAGACGACCTGCGTTGCGGCGTGTGTCAGATTCGGCCCGGCGTCGAAGTCGCCGACAAGGAGACGACGCCCGTAAGCTGGCGCGCGGGCGGCGTAACGCGCAGCGGCGCGCACGTGCTGAGCCTGCACGAAGGCGCGCCGGCATATGGCGGCACGCCGAGCGACGAAAGCGTCAAGCAGGCGATCGCCGAGTTGAAGGCGCGCGGCTATAAAGTCGGGCTCTATCCGTTCGTGCTGATGGATGTGCCGGCGGGCAACGGGTTGGCCGATCCTTATGGCGACGCCGAGCAGGCGGCTTATCCGTGGCGCGGGCGCATCACGCTGCACCCGGCAGCTGGCGAGCCTGGCTCGCCGGACAAGACGGGCGCCGCCACAGCGCAGGTCGCGGCGTTCTTCGGCGCGGCGGCGGTGACCGACTTTAGCGCCGAAGACGAATTGCCGGTGTATGCAGGGCCGGACGAATGGTCTTATCGGCGTTTTGCGCTGCACTACGCCAAGCTCGCTGCGCTAGCGGGCGGCGTCGATACGTTCATTGTCGGCTCGGAGCTGCGCGGATTGACCACGGCGCGCGATGGCGCAGCTTCGTTTCCCGCAGTTGCGGCGTTGCGCGCGCTGACGGCGGACGTTCGCGCGCTCGTCGGTCCGGCGACGACGCTGACCTACGCCGCCGATTGGAGCGAATATTTCGGCCACCAGCCGCAAGACGGGTCCGGCGATGTGTTGTTTCATCTCGATCCGCTGTGGGCCGATACAAATATCGATGTCGTGGGCGTCGACTGGTACGCGCCGCTGACCGACTGGCGCGACGGCGACAGCCATCTGGACGCGGCGCTGGCGCGGCGAATCCACGATCCGGCGTATCTGCAAGGCCGTATCGAGGCCGGCGAAAATTACGACTGGTTCTATGCCTCCGATGCGGACCGCATAGCGCAAGCGCGCACCCTGATCGCCGATGGCGCGCATGGCGAGCCATGGATCTATCGCGCCAAGGACGTACGCAACTTCTGGGCGCGGCCACACTATAACAGGCCCGGCGGCGTACGCGATGCAGCGCCGACGGCGTGGGTGGGCGAATCGAAGCCGATCTGGTTCGTCGAGCTCGGCTGCGCGGCCGTCGACAAGGGAGCGAATGCGCCAAATCGGTTCTTCGACGACAAGAGCAACGAAAGCGCGCTGCCGCCGTTCTCATCCGGCGCACGCGACGATCTCATCCAGCGGCGTATGCTCGATGCCTATCTCACCTACTGGGATGCGGACGGCGCGCACAATCCGGTCTCCGCCGTCACCGGCGCGCCGATGCTCGGCGCAGCGTTCCTTTGGTGCTGGGATGGGCGGCCCTATCCGGCGTTTCCGGCCCGCGGCGATGTCTGGACCGATGGCGCCGCCTGGCGGCGCGGCCACTGGCTGAACGGGCGCGCCGGGTTGTCTGGGCTCGGCGATGTCGTAGATGACATCTGCAAGCGCGCCGGCATGGACGACGCGGACGTATCGGCGCTGCTGGGCGCTGTAAGCGGCTATGTCGTGGATTCGCCCTCGGACGCGCGCGCGGCGCTGGCGCCGTTGATGGCGGCGTACGATTTCACCGCGGTCGAGCGCAACGGACGGATAGTGTTCTTTCACCGCGACGAACAATCGCCGCTCGATATTACGTTGACCGATATCGCAGATAGCAGCGCGGGCCGAACCTTCGCCCAACGGGGCGATGCGGCCGAGACCCCGATTGAAGCGCGCGTGCGCTTTATCGACGCCAGCCGGGACTATCTGATTGCCGGGGTCAGCGCGCGCCGGCTCGATCGCGCCGATGGCGGGGTTGAGAGCATCGATGCCCCGCTGGTGCTGGAGCCCGGTGACGCGGAGCGCATCGCGCAGGCGCTGTTGGCCGACCGCCGTGCGGCGGCGGAGACGATGCTGATAGACTTGGGGCGCGCCCACCTTGCGCTGGAGCCAGGCGATCGCTTGACGTTCGCCGCCGGCGACGAGGTGTTCGAGATCGAGCGCATCGAACAGGCCCAGAGTTGCGCGGTGGCGCTGCGCCGGACACGTGAGCCGCTGGCGGAGCGACTTTCGCTCAGCGAGCCGGGCGCGCCGCCGACACCGCATATTGCGCCGACACCAGCGCTGTCGATTCTGGATCTGCCGCCTTTGCCCGGAAACGAAGCCGACGAGCGTCCGCTGGTCGCGGTGGCCGCTTCGCCCTGGCTCGGCGCGCACGACATCTACGCCGGGACGGCGCTGACGCAGCGCGCCCGGGTCAATCAGCCGGCGGTCGGCGGCGAACTGCTGTGGGCGCTATGGCCGGCGCCGGTCGATCGCTGGGACGACGGCAATGTTGTTCGGGTCAAGCTCTATGGCGGCGCGCTGGCGAGCGCCGACACAGAAGCGGTGCTCGACGGCGCCAATGCCTTCGCAATCGATGCCGGCGGGGGCGAGTGGGAAATCGTGCAAGCCTGCGCCTGCACGCTGGTGGCGCCGGGCGAATACGAATTGCAACGCTTCTTGCGCGGCCAACTCGGCAGCGCGCACGCGATGCGCGCGCCGCATCCTGCCGGCGCCCGCATTGTCAAAATCGACGGGCGGCTGGGGCGCGCAACCATCCAGGCGCATGAATGGCGCGAGCCGATAGCGGTGATCGTTCCTCCTGCAGGCGCGCCGCAGACCGATCCGCGCGCAGCGAT